>CAZMFS010000275.1:0-3187 GCA_964565585.1 uncultured bacterium | reverse complement strand
TTTTTCGAAAGTAAGTATCCTAATAATATTTTTATAGTAATATTTACTTTTAACAAATTCAAACCCGTTTTGTTCGATGATTTTCTTCCAGTCTTTTTTAATATATTCAAATGTATACTTACATTCAAAAATTTTAAAGGGGATTTTAAAATAGATGGGAAGATTTTCAATATTAAAGTCTCCATAATCCAAAACAAATAACTTTCCATCTTTTTTTAGAGAGTTTTTAGCATTTTTTAGTAACTTTAATCTACTTTTATGAGGCAATCCATGAAGTACAAATGAAATTAAAGCCTTATTATACTTATAATCAAACTCCAGAGATATATCAATTCTACTTTTTATTATTTCAACATTTGGATATTTACTACAGATTTTTTTATATTTTTTTACCATGTCTGTACTTTTATCTATACCTGTTATTTTTCCTTCTAAAGATAAATATTTTACCATAAATTTTTCAGTGTATCCCATTCCTGCTCCAAAATCGATTATTTTTTCTTCCGGTCTGATATTCATATCTTCTACAAGTTTCTCAATAATTTTTTTATATTTTCTCAGTGTAACAATATTTAGAATTAAGCTGTAATATCTGGCAAGCAATCCATTAATTTCAATATGGGAATCAAAATATAATTTTTCCATTTATTCACCGTTTATAGTATACTACAAATTAGACTATTAAACACCAATTTAGAAGATAAAAAAATATATTATTCTATTCTTTTTTTGAACCTGAAATTACTTATTATAAATATTAACACTCCTATAACAAAAAGCATAAGAATTTGATCCCATAAAACACTTATACCTACTCCTCTTAAAAATATACTTCTTATAATTACCAGAAAATATCTCAATGGGAAAATATGGGTAATAAACTTAATTATTTCAGGCATATTACTTATAGGAAATATAAAACCTGAAAGAAAAACCATAGGAGTAATTATAAAGAAAACTGCAGTTAGCATCGCCTGCTGCTGATTTTGTGAAACTGTTGATATAAAGAGTCCCAGTCCAAGAGTACTTATTAAGTAAACAAGGGTTAAAAAAAATAAAAGTATAAAACTTCCTTTTAAGGGTACTCCAAAAACAAATATTGTTGCGGCAATTACAAGTATTATATCTATTATACCTATTAATGTAAAAGGAACCAGCTTTCCAACTATTAACTGCCATCCTTTAATAGGAGTTACCATTACCTGCTCTAATGTGCCTCGTTCTTTTTCTTTAACAATTGCCAGAGATGTTAGAACCATTGTAATTATCAATAAAAGAAGTCCCAGTATCCCCGGTACCATAAAATTTCTACTTTCAAGATTTTGATTGTATTCGATTCTAACTACTGGATCTATTTGTCCAAATTTCATATTTTTGATATTATCCAATTTACTATTCAAAGTTTTCTTTACAAAATTTTTATTTATCATAGAAGAAAAATTCAGTCCGATTGTGGCTGTATTTGAATCCGAACCATCAATTATTGCAAGTACTTCAGGAGATTTTCCCTTCTTTATTTTCTTTTGGAAACCGTTTTCAATTACCAGTACGAATGAAACATCTCCTCTATCAATATATTCATCGATATCCTTGGTGTTATATACTTTTTTCTCTAGTTTAAAATAATTATTTTGCATAAAGTAATCAACATACTTTCTGCTTATTTGTGTATTATCCTGGTCACAGATCATTGTTGGAATCTCCTCCACATCAAGGTTCGCTGCATATCCAAGTATTATTAACTGTACCAGAGGAGCTATTATACTTAATGCCAGCATTTTGGGGTCTCTAAAAAACTGTATAAATTCTTTTTTAATAAAAGAAATTAACTGCCTCATAATACCTTCCTTTAACTTAACTTCTTCTTTAATTTTTTGGAACTAACAAATAGAAGAACTACTGCCAGCAAGCTCATTATTAAAAATTCAGGCCAAAAGGATTTTATACCGGTTCCTTTAATAATAATACCTCTAAGAATTTCCATAAAATATTTAGCAGGAACAAGATAGGTAAACAGCTGTATTGGTTTTGCCATATTTCTTATGGGAAAAACAAATCCCGACAGCAACAATGTTGGTAGTATTGTAGTAAGCACAGAAATCATAAAAGCAAACTGCTGACTATCAGATATAGCAGATATCATAAGACCAAATGAGACTCCTACAATCAGAAAAATAATCATGCTAATTAAAAGAAGAAGTATACTTCCTTTCACAGCCACATCAAAAACTAGATATCCAAGAATAATTATTAACAAAGAGCTTAAAAAAGTTATGATAACATAAGGTATAACCTTACCAATAATTAGCTGAAACGAATAAAGAGGAGAAACTATCAACTGTTCAATAGTGTTTTCCTCACGCTCCTTAACAATTGTCAGTGAAGTGGAGACAACTGTAATTATCATCAATATGTATACAATTAAACCAGGGACCAAAAATACCTGACTTTTTAATTCAGGATTGTACCAAATTCGGGGTTTATAATTAATCGTTTTTTTTCTTTTTTTTATAAATTCAGGCTTCAGATTTTCATTTACATCATAAACAATCTTGCTTATATAACCCTGTATCGTAGAAGCAGTATTCGAATCCACACCATCAATTATAAACATAACCTCCGATTTCTTGTCTTTTTTAATTTTCTTGGAATAATTTTGAGGAATTATCATCACGGTTGTGGTTTCTTTTTTATCAAGTTTATTATAAATATTTTTTTCGTTTAACTCATAACTGTGCAGATTAAAGTAATCTGTTTTGACAAACTTATCCACCAGTTCTCTACTTTGAGCAGTTTTAGCTTTATCCACCACTGTAAGTTTCACATTTTTTACATCAAAGCTCAGAGCAAAACCGAATAATATTAGCATTAACAATGGTATCACTACTAATAAACCAAGTGATCTTTTATCTCTTACTATATGTTTAAATTCTTTTTTAATAACAGCTAATATTCTTTCCATAATACCGCCTTTACTCAATTAAATGAACAAAAACATCTTCCAATGTCGGTTCAATACTCTTTATTTTTTTTAATTTTATATTATTTCGCCTAAACATTCGGCCTATTATATTTTTAATTTCTACTCTTTTTTCATAAGTCATTATATTTAAATTTATACCCAGCACAGCAACATTAATAATTTCATCTATATTTTTTAAAAGTCTGTTTGCTTTGTCCAAATTAT
>CAZMFS010000274.1:0-3187 GCA_964565585.1 uncultured bacterium | reverse complement strand
CTTTCATAATCTCACCTCATATATATTCTAAATTATATATTTCTGATATCAAGACATAATCACTATTAAAACAACAACTATAATATCTACTTAATTCTTGTCCTCATAAAATAATCTATTTTATCCATATCATTCTTGTCTATTTTAAAGGCAATCTCGTTCTCAATTGTTCCTTTATAAGAAATAACAAGTTCATTGCTTTCAAAATAGTAATTTTGAATGTGATACCATTTTAAAAATCTTCCTTTATATATTACACCTTTCTCTGTTATAAGTAGTTTCCCATAAGTTAAATGAGTCATAAAAAGTAAAAGCATAATCAAATACATAAATGAATATATATCATCTGTAGTATACATGCTGTTTATTACAAATGTTGTAATAAAAAAGTATATACAGATTATATATCCTATGAGAAGTATTATTTTAGGGATTAATGAACTTTTAATTTTAAATTTTCCCAGGATGTTTTTTGCCCACATCTTGTTTTTAATCGAAAAATATAATACGCACCCAAAAAAGAATAAAGAAAAATAGAATTTTACCATGCTTCCTCCTTAATTACCTCTTTTAGTAGTTATACCATAATCAAGAAACTCAAACAAGGAATTAAAGATATTTCACTAAATGTCATTAGTTCTAAATTTTAAATTAGATATGTTATTTTTATTTATGAAGGAGAGGAGATATTTTTTTATACATGAGAATAACCATTATTGATATTACGGTTGCTTTTATTAAATTAAATGGAAATATTGTTATTAAGACTAGCGACTCTAAATCAGTTATTAGAGAATTAATTTTTGAACTCATTTCAATAATACTTTCTATATTTATGCCCAATACCTTTTCGTATAGGGGCAGAAAAATAAAATAGTTAAATATTGTTGCCGTAACAGCCATCGAAATTGTTGCTACAGAAAGGGAAAGATAAGCACCTTTTTTACTCTTATTTAATTTATAAATTATACCTGCTGATAAAACATATACAGAACCGACCATGAAATTTGCAAACTCGCCTACAAAAGCTGTTGAACTTGCAAAAATACCGTGAAAAATATTTTTTAACAATTGTATAGCGACTCCTGCAATAGGACCTAAAGATAAGGAACCGATAACTGCCGGGATATCACTAAAATCAAATTTTAAAAAATGAGGGAAAAACGGTATAGGAAACTCTATAAACATTAAAACAGTTGCAATAGCTGCTAATAATGATATTTTTATAAAATCTTTTCTCATTAAGTTTCCGTTCTAAATATATTTTAGCTTTAGGGATTTATAACTTCAAAATCGATTTTTTCTTTTAAAGATTTTATAATCCCCATTACCTCATCGAAACGGCTTCCTGTTGTTAATATCCTAACTCTATCATCTTCCACACGCATAAAAGCAATATTTTCAGAGGCCTGCAATACAGACTTTAAAAATGCAATATCTTTGGGTTTAAGTTTAAGATGAATTTCCTTTTCTTTAACAGTCATAAATAAAAAGTCCTTCCCAGTAAAAACTAAAGAAGGACCTTAATAACCTTTTACTATTATTCAGCCTGTTTATCTTCCGGCTGACTAGTCTCGTCTTCAGCAGAGCTTTTCTGTGACTTTTCTTTGGTTTCCTCCATAGTTTTTTCCATCTTTTTCTCTTCCTGAAGACTTTCCTTCAGCTGAGATTTCTCGGAAGATTTTGAGGAAGACATTTTGGATATCCCTATAGAAGTTATTACAAACAGGGTAATTAATACTGCTGTAGCTCTTGTTAAAAAGTTTTTACCGCCTGAGCTTGAAAACAATTTATCAGAGGCAGCACCTCCGAAACCGCTTCCTAAACCCTGTCCACTTCCTTCCTGAACTAAAACTATTAAAATTATCAATATAGCTAAAATAATATGAATAATTTTCAACAAAGTTATTAACATTTAATTCTACACCTCCAAATTACCTTATTCTTCAAGTATTTCCACACATGGAAGACCTTGACCTTCAAGCAAGCGTAAGGACGCTCCTCCACCTGTAGAAACAAAATCAACTTTTTTATGTAAATTAAAACTTCTTATTGCTCTACCGGAATCTCCTCCACCTACAATCGTAAATGCAGAGGTCCTGGCTATAGCTTCAGCAATTTTTTCCGTTCCACCAGCATATTCAGAACGTTCAAAAATCCCCATAGGACCATTCCAGATAACTGTTTTCGCCCTGGAAATAATATCACAATATTTGTTAATTGTTTTTGGACCGATATCCACTGCAATCCAGCCTTCGGGGATTTGCCTACTATACCTTTTATTTTCAGGTTTGTCAATGTTTTTTACCACCAGATGATCCTCGGGAAGGATAAATTCAACTCCATCATTTTCAATATATTCAATTGTTTCTTTAGCAACATCAAAAATATCCTCTTCAAAGAGAGAATTCCCTATGCTGTATCCTTTAACTTTTAGTAAGGTATATGCCATACCTCCACCTATCAAAAATATATCGGCAAGAGTCATCATTTTTTTTATGACCTTAATTTTATCGCTTACTTTAGATCCTCCCATTACTACCACAAGAGGATGCTCGGGATTTTCCAAAACATCGGAATAAGTTTTCAGCTCTTTTTCTACAAGCAAACCGATACCCTACTCTTTAAAATAATCTGCAATATAGTAGGTAGATAGATGTTTTCTGTGGCATGTACCAAAAGCATCATTTATATATATATCCGCTAATTTTGATAGTTTTTTTGCATATTTTTCATTTCCATTTCTTTCTTCCGGGCAAAATCTAATGTTTTCCAGCATAATAATCTTTTCATCGCTATCGTGTATTTCTTCAATAGTCTTATTATCCATTCTACAATCTATTATCGGTATTTGAATTCCCAGAACTTTTTCCAACCTTTTTGCAACAGGCTTAAGAGATAGATCCTCAATATATTCACCATGGGGTCTCCCGTGATGAGAAACTAAAACAATTCTACCATTTCTTTCCAGGATATATTTTAAGGTTGGAAGAAGTGCCTCGATTCTTGTTTCATCTTTAACCTTATTATCCTCTATCGGACAATTTAAATCAGCCCTCAAAAAAACCTTTTTCCCATTTAGATTAAAATCTTTAACTGTTTTAACCCTTTTAAGATTATGACCTATCATACGAAATCCCCTCAAAATTTTTCATGAACATAACGTACAAGATCAACTACTCTGGAT
>CAZMFS010000273.1:0-3190 GCA_964565585.1 uncultured bacterium | reverse complement strand
GGCACCAATAATACTTTTATCAAGAGCGGATGATGCAGAAACAAAATTAAATTCAATTGTAATGGGTTTACTTTAAGAAGGAGGTAGTATATGAGTTTGGATAAAGTTAAAAAATCTTTAACTTCAGAGCTGAAGAAATTAGAAGAAGAGGGAACTCTAAAAGGTGAAGAAATGGTGATTGAAGAAATAATTCCAGCAGAGGGGAAAAAGGGTCCGCGTTATAAAATAAAAAATGAACCCGATAAAAAGTTTTTAAAATTAAATTCTAACTCTTATCTGGGAATTTCAATGCATGAAGATGTTATCGATGCGGAGGAAAAAGCTGCTCAAAAATACGGAGTAGGACCTGGTGCTGTAAGATTTATAAGCGGAACTCATGAACCTCATATTGAACTTGAGAAAAAACTGGCTGATTTTCATAAAAGAGAAGATGCAATGATTCTCAGTTCAGCTTATGTTACAAGTTTGGGAGTAATCTTTCCCCTTTTAACAAAGGAAACAATAGTTATAAGTGATGAGCTAAATCATAACTGTATAATTAATGCTGTTAGGATGAGCAGACCGGCAGATAAGATGATATATAAGCATAATGATATGAAAGATTTGGAAGAAAAAATTAAAGATGCTACGAATAAAGCTAAAAGGGTAATGGTAGTAACTGATGGAATATTTAGTATGCTCGGTGAAAATGCACCTCTTGATGAAATTCAAAAAATCTGTGATAAGTACTCCGATGAATTTGAAGAAGGAATTTTTTCAGTTGTAGATGATTCACACGGTGTTGGAGCATTTGGAGATAATGGAAGAGGTACAGAGGAATACTGCGATACAAAAGTTGATATACTTATTGGTACACTCGGGAAAGCATTTGGAGTAAATGGAGGATATGTTGTTTCTGATAAAACTATAATCGATTATTTAAGAGAGAAAGCACCTACATATGTTTATTCCAATCCAATTACATGTTCCGAAGCTGCTGCAGCAAAAAAAGTCTTAGAAATTGTGGATAGCAGTGAAGGGTCTAAAAGATTATCTCATTTGAAAAAGATGACAAACAAGTTCAAGAAGGGATTAAAAAAGCTGGGCTATGAAACTGCTAAAGGTGAACATCCTGTAGTACCCTTAATTACAAGAGATACCAAAAAAACATCTGAGATAACAAAGTATTTATATGATAATGGAATTTTGGCAACTGCCATAAACTATCCAGTAGTTCCCAAAGGAGATGAAGAAATTAGATTTCAGATAAATGGAGATCACACGGAATTTGATATCGAATATGTTCTTGATGTTCTGAAAAAATATTAATTAAATATCAGAAGGGGGAACAGCTTATTTTGTTCCCCTCTTATTTTATCTTCCTTAAATGAGTAATTAAATTACTCATTTAAGTTGTTCAATTAAGAAAGCTAAGACAATCAAGTAACTAAAATCACAACAGAGATTTTCAAACACACAGACACTATCAGTACAGAATCCCCATGAAAAAATTTATTGCAACAATTTCAAGAGATATCGTATATATTAATAAAGAAGGATAAGGAGGTTTATTAATGAAAAGATTTCTAAAATTAAATTTTAAAGTAATTTTTAGCTTATTTGTGGTGTTAACTCTAACACTACCGATATTTAGTGCAGACAGTGACACTGGATTAGATTTTAAAATTCCGGAAGTAGAGTATTCCAAATATGAACTTGATAACGGTATGGAGATATATGTAATCGAAGATCACGATGTACCTCTTGTAAAATTTTCTGTATGGTACCGCGTTGGGTCTATAGATGAAACAAAAGGGATAACAGGTATATCTCATATGCTGGAACACTCAATGTTTCTCGGAACAGAAACCTTAAAAAAGGATCAGGTTCATAAACTTGTAAAACAGGTTGGTGGAATAAGCAATGCGGGTACTTTTTATGATTTTACAATGTATTATGAAGAGCTCCCATCTGCAAAACTTGAGCTTGCAGTAGCTATTGAAGCGGATAGGATGAGAAATTTGGAATTTTCAAAGGAAGCTTTCCAAAATGAAACTGATGTGGTTAGACAGGAAAGAAGGAGAAGAATAGAAAATAATTTCTTCCAATCAGCTCTTGAAAAAGTGCAGGCAAAAGCATTTAAGGATTCAGGTCTTCATCATCAAATAATAGGCTGGGGAAAAGATATTGAAAATTATACTAAGAAAGATCTACTGAATTATTATAGAGAGTATTATGCACCTAATAATGCTGTAGCAATAGTTGCTGGAGATGTTGATCCGGATAATGTACACAAACTTGTAAAAAAATATTTTGGCGATTATAAAAGAGAAAAAATAACAAGAAGAGAGCAAAAAGAACTAAAGCAGAAAGAGGAAAGATTTATAAAGATAGAAAAAGTAACAAAACTTCCTGTTATAGCAATGATGTACAAGGTACCCAGAGGAAATCATAAAGATTTTCCTGCAATTTCAGCATTAATGGATATTCTAATAAACAATCCAAACTCTAGAGTAAAGAAAGAGCTTAAAAGAAATAAGAGATTAATTATGCAGGCTGGAGGTTTTCCTCTTGGTTTGAGAATTCCTGGTTTTAGTCTTGTGTATGCTATTCCGATGTCCGAAAAAAATATGGATAAAGTAAAAAAAGGAATAGATAAGGAAATAGATAAAATTATAAAAAATGGTGTTTCCGATAAGGAGCTAAAAAGAGTTAAAAAGTCTACAATGAAACAGATGGTATTTATGCAAAAGGATAAAACAAACTTTACAAGAACTATTGCAGGTAATGTTGTTAGATTTAACAATCCAGAACTTTATAAAAGAAATTTAAAAAACCTTAAAGGTTAATAGTAATATCTATTAGTCTTTTTTATTACAATTTGACTTTATGTTCTAAAAATGAGAAACATTTAAAGTAACCGCACAATAAAAAGGAGATATATATGAGAAAGAGAATTTTTAAGTCCGTTTTGGTGGTTTTGGTTTTATTGGTAGCAATGATGATAATGAGTGGTTCCAAATTGATTGCAAATAGGAAAGATGCAGAAATTGTGGAGAAGTATGTAGTTAAAAATGGTTATCTAATCTCCGATGGACATATCTTTTTACCGGAATTTACTTTAACATTAAAAGGGGATACAATTTGGGCAAACGATACTTTGGTATATAAAAAACCTGAAAAAACAAAAGAAGAAAAATTTGCAGAAAAA
>CAZMFS010000272.1:0-3222 GCA_964565585.1 uncultured bacterium | reverse complement strand
ATAAATTATTGAAAAAAAAATTATGATTGATTAGTTTTTGGTAGTTAGTAGTTTGTGTTTGTATAAAAATTCAATAAATGAATTTATATATTTGATCTCTTTGAAAAAATGAAAACAGATATTAATTTTTTAAATGTATCTTTATTATTTTAGTACTCTTAATTTTTACGCTTTATACATTGTTCGATATACGATACGATGTGTACTGTTATAAGTCAGTGTCAATTATTAATATTTTTGTTTAATAAAAAGAAGAAGAATAATTTAACAAATAAAACCCCCTGTGAAATAATAATGTTGTTTCACAGGGGTTTTAAAATCAGCAATTTGCTAATTAATTATGAAGTTAATTTCATTTTAAGTACTATAATTGTAGCTTTAGATTGGTTCATAAAGTCCTGGTATTCATCTATAAGTTTGTAATCTTTAACTGTAAATTCCTTCTCTTTTAATTCATTTAACATCTTTTCTTTTTCTTCTTTTAATTTTTCATCATCATCCGTCATCTTATACATTTTTAATCCCTGCATTTTCATTGCTGTACCCATTAAAAAATCAGTTATGTTGGAAACCTCTCTTATTTCTTTTTCAAATTCATTAAGTCCTGTGAAACCCCCATCAGTTACCATTTTTTCCACTTTAGATCTTTCTAATTTTCCTTCTGTGTTCTTATTGTACTCCATGATTTTTGATGTAACGGCCTTCAGTTTATCCCACTTATTTTTATCCAGAACATTTTTTGCTTCTGGAAGTTTATCTCCAAAAGTGTTAATAATTTTTTGAGGAATAGTAATTTCTTTATCTTCTTCTTTTTTTGCTTCAGTTGTTTTTTTCACTTTTTGCTCTTCTTCCTTTTTTGCAGTTTTATTTCCTGATCCCCCGCAGGAAATAAAATTTACAACCAAAACACCCATCAAAAATAAAGTTAACAATTTTTTCACAATTAACCTCCCTAATTTTAATAAATCTATTATAAACCTTAGTTGTATAATGTAAAATAAAATTATCCCTTTATTTGTTGATATTCTTGAAAATTTTTAATAATAGTAAATTAAAATATTTATTTATATGAATAATAACTAAATCAATTATTGGCTTTGTTAAATTATAGATTGAAAGGGATATAGGTACTGAAATATTCAGCTTGAAGATTATATACTATATTTTTATTCAGCACTTTGTCCAGCCGCAGCTGGGACAGGTTACACATCCTTCGGAGAAATAGAGTTCGGTCTCACAGACCGGACATAATCCGTTTTTCCTTTTGTTGTTTTCCTGCTTTTTTAATTCGTTTTTAATTTTTTCTTTTTTCTTTCTTACTTTTCTTATTTTTTTCTGATTAATATCTTTGGGGGTAACTTCTTTTAAAAATCTTGCCAGATTGGAGGGACAGTTTTTCCCTTCAACATCTCTTCCCTTTCCCCTGGAATACTGCATTGCAGGACATACCTGTGTGGATTCCAGTTGATCTGCAATTTCCTCTACTGCAACGCCTCCTCTTAGGGCAAGGGAGGTGAGTCTGGATATCGCATTTAAGTTGGATATGCATCCGCCTCCTTCCCCGATGGTGAGGAAGGTTTCGAAGGGATAACCTTCCTCGTCGAAGTTGATGGTGATGTAGAGCTTGCCACACGCGGTGTTAAAAGATCTGGTTACACCCGACATCCCTTTTTCTCTGGGCTTTATCTTTGCAGGTTTTTCTTTTTCTTCATTTTGTTTTGGGTTTTCATTTTTTTTATTTCCGGAGTCCTCATCTGTTAGAACCCCTTCAAGGCTGCCGTCCCTATAAACCGTAATTCCTTTTAATCCATAATCCCAGCCATCGATGAATGATTTATATATATCATTTACATCTGCATCTTCCGGGAGATTAATTGTTTTTGATATGCTTGCATCGGTATATCTCTGAAAAGCCGCCTGCATTTTAATATGTTCGATGGGTTTTAAATCCTTTGTGGAAATTAACGCCGGGTTATTTTCGTTTACTCTTTTATCATTTAATATATGAGCTTTTATTGTTCTTTCTCCCATTATATCATTTCTTTTATACTTAAATCTAAAGTAGGGTTCTATGCCTGAATTGACCCTAAAAAGCATTGATATGGAGCCGGTTGGTGCAAAACTTAAAGTCCAGGCATTTCTTAATCCGTACTGTTCAACCATTTCCCTTGTTTCTTTGCTACACATGTTGAGATAATGCTTGTTTAATTTTTCATAACTATATTTGGGGAAGGTGCCTTTTTCTTTTGCAATTTTTGCACTTGCTTTGTAGGAATAATCAAGGATTTTTCTCATTAATTTTTCTATGTAATCTCTTGCTTCATCTGAACCATATTTTATGCCTTCAAGTATAAGTAAGTCTGCTACGCCCATACCACCAAGACCTATAAATCTAAAATCCTGCTGGTTTTGTTTTATTCTTTCATCGAAATATTTTTCTTTATCAATTATATTATCCAGATATTTTATTGATTCATATACAAGTTCTTCAATTTCTTCATCACTCATATCATAAAACTTTTTGAAATTCATCGATCCCAGACAGCATGCCGTGAAAGGTGTTAGAGCTTCTTCCCCGCAGGGGTTTGTACACCTAATTTTTTTATAGTTATTTACATTTGAGGTTTTATTTATATTTCCTAGATATAACATTCCCGGATCACCAGTTTTGTGTGCCAGCTTACTGGCTTTTTTTAAAAGTTTCCTTGCTTTGATTTTTTTATAGACTTTTGTCGGATAACCCTTGTTTTTCCATTTTTCCAAATCTCCATCCCATTCTTTATCGTATTTATCAAAATCTATATCTGGAAATTCGAGAGTCCACATTTTATCTTTTTTTACAGCCTCCATAAATTTGTCGGTTATTCCAAGTGAAATGTTTACATTCTGCATTTTATCTTTGTTTTTCTTTGCTTCAATAAAATCAATTATATCCGGGTGCCACACATTTAGTGCATAAAGTAGAGCTCCCCGTCTTGAACCTCCCTGGGTTATGGTTTTTTGTGCATATGCATGCCGGTCCATAAATGAAACAACTCCTGAACTTTTACCGTCGTTACTGGAGATATATGAACCGCTGGGTCTTAGAACACTCCAGTTTATTCCTATTCCACCACCTTTTGAGCTAACCTCATCCGAAAGTTCTTCTAATTTGTTTATTGCTTTTCTTGAATCTTTTCCGGCATCAACATCGGGAAAGTCCAGTACATAACAGTTAAATAG
>CAZMFS010000271.1:0-3237 GCA_964565585.1 uncultured bacterium | reverse complement strand
CCTCTCCGTTTAAAGTTTTTTTGCCATCTTGATTGATAACTGCCATTCTTTCTGTACAACAATAGCATGGATCAACTGCAGCTAAAATTATAGCGGCATCAGAAATAGTTTCCCCCACTGTGGTAACTTCAAATGTTGGAACATTACAGAAACTAGGAGCTCTAACTTTATGTCGAACAGGTCTATTTGTTCCATCACTTCTAACAAAATGAAAAACTTCTCCTCTAGGAGCTTCAGCCTGACCGATACCATCCCCCGGGGGAATCTCCTTTACTTCGGTTTCAATTTCTCCATTTGAATTTTTCATAGCATCCAGACACTGATCTATCATACTTACAGATTCATACATCTCTTTTATTCTAACTACAGCTTTTGCAAAAACATCTCCCTCTTCTTCTGTTATTACCTCCCAATCAATCATATCATAAGCTGCATATGGAAAATCTCTTCTAATATCTTCTTTTAGTCCTGATGCTCTTGATGTTGGTCCTAAAGCTCCATAATTGTGAGCATCTTCTTTAGTTAATATTCCAACTCCCTTTGTTCTAGCATGAATTATTGGATCATCCATAACAGCACCCTTTAAAAGATCCAGCTTGGGTTTCAGATTATCAAGCATTTTCTTTATTTCGGGTATATCATCGTTATCAATATCTCTTCTAACTCCCCCAACTTTCATCATAGCATAATTTTGCCTATTACCCGTTACAGCCTCCATAATTTCAAGAACAGGTTCTCTGTATTTCCAAGCCCACATCCACACAGTATTAAAGCCTAGAAAATGACCTGCCAGACCTACCCAAAGTAAATGTGAATGAATTCTTTCAAGTTCAGCTATAATTGTTCTTATATATTTAGCTCTATCGGGAATGTTTATCTTTCCTATATCTTCAACTGCATTTACATATGAGATGGGGTGGGAAGTAGAACAGATCCCACAAATACGTTCAACCAAATACGGAACCTGATCAAAACTTAAAGATTCAGATAATTTTTCAATTCCTCTATGATTATATGAAGTTCTCCATTCAATTTTATTAACTATTTCACCCTCTACATGTAACTGGAAGTATTCAGGTTCTTCCTGTAAAGGATGGTATGGTCCTATAGGTATGACAGTTCTTTTATTATTATTCTCTTTTTTATTATCACTCATAATAACATTCCCCTATACAGTTAATTTATTCATTATTTTCCCCATAGTCTCTTCTTAAAGGGTATTCTTTTTCATTCCAATCATCCGATAAAATAAATTTCTCCGGGTTGGGATGATTTATAAATTTGACTCCTAAAATATCCATGATCTCCCTTTCAATCCATTTTGCTCCAGGAACAATCGAGCTAATAGTTTCTACTTCGGGTTTTTTCCTATCAAGCAATGTTTTAAGAGTTACAACCACTTCTTTTTTATCAAAAGCAAAATGATATAATATTTCTATACCCATTGGTGTATCTACACCTGTTTCAATCATGTATCTAAACTCTAAATCATTAAAAATATAATCAACAATATCCAGCAAATCATCTCTGTCTATAGATATGTAATATCTCTTATGAGATTTTTTATAAAATTCCAACATCTTATCCGAAAATTTTCTTTTAATTTTCTCTACAATCTTATCCATCTTTACTCCAATTTTTTCCTTAGTTTGGCTATTCCGGCAATAATCGCTTCAGGTTTTGGAGGACATCCGGGTATATAAGCATCAACGGGAACAATATCATCTAAAGGGCCAGCCGTATGATAGCTATCTTTAAAAATTCCACCTGTACAGGGACATGCCCCAATAGCAATAACAAAAACAGGTTTAGATGCCTGTTTATATATTTTCTTTAATCTTGGTTTACACTGTTTGTTAATAATCCCTGTAACAGCAATTATATCGGCATGTCTTATACTTCCAACAAGCTCAATGCCAAATCTTTCTAAATCATATCTGGGAGTTAAACAATCAAGAAGTTCTATATCACAGTTATTACAGGATCCCCCACTAAAATGAAAGACCCATAGAGATTTTCTTAAGGCTTTTTCTTTAAAACCCATATTTACACTCCTAAAAAAGCTAAAACAACCGAAAGTATTGCAAGAAATGTAATCGGTCCCCAAAATAACTTTAATACCTGATCAATTCTAAATCTTGGTGTAGTATTTTTTATTAAAATTATTACAACAAGTAAGGCTACATATTTTAATATACTCCATAATATGTTTATCCCTTCAAAATTAAACCCTCCCCAGAAAATTCCAATCAAAAACAAAGGTAAAACAAAAAGAAACATCCACCTACTTAGTTTAAATATAGCAAGAGGAGTACCTGCATACTCGATAAAAGGTCCGCCTGTAATCTCCGTTTCTGCTTCCGGAGCATCAAAAGGTACTAAAGCAAGTTTTGCCTGCATACATAAAATTGCCACCACAAAAGCAATTAAACCTGATAAAGAACCTGCTATTGCTCCGTTTGTACTTTGGAATCTAATAATATCCCCGAGCAGTAATTTATTACCAGAATGGATTATAGCGACTAGAATCGAAATAATAAATGGTAGTTCATAAGAAAGAAGAAGCTTCATTTCTCTTGAAGCTCCAATAGAGGCTAGCGGGTTAGCGGAAGCAAAACCAGCAATTATAATAGAAATTGATGGTATTACCAACAAATAAATTATCACTATTAAATCACCTACAAACCCCTGTGATGTATTTAAAAAACTTCGCCAAATCATTGTAGAAACTATAGTTACAGATGTCAAACTCAATACAGGTGCGGATAAAAAGGTAATTTTAGAACTGCCTTTAGGAATAATTGTTTCTTTATTAAGTAATTTTACAAAATCATATAATGGTTGCATAAAAGGAGGACCAACCCTCCACTGCACAAGTGCTGTAACTTTTCTATCTATCCAGCTAACCAAAATACCTGCAACAGCCGTAAATATAAAACCGGGAAAAATTATATAATAGAATACCGCTTTTAAAGTTTCCATCTTTTTATATGCACCCCTAAATTTTTATTTATTATAAAAATATTTTTTTCCTTGTCCTCTTCTACTTCTCTATATTCAATTGCATCATATGGACAGGTTTCAACACAAAGATAGGCATCTTCAAATCTGTTTTTACAATAATCACAAACAGAATCCAGATAAGGAATTAATTCTGGATAGATAGTTCCAAATGGACAGGCTATTACACAGCTATTACATCCTATACAGAGCATATTATATCTTTTCAGGGAACCA
>CAZMFS010000270.1:0-3280 GCA_964565585.1 uncultured bacterium | reverse complement strand
AGAAAAATTATTAAGGAATAGCGAAACAAACAATAAATATTTGGTGATTAAATCAAAAATAGCTCTTTTTAATGAAAATTACTATCGGGCTTTTGAATTATTACAGTTAAAATACCGAATGGATAGTTATTTTAATCTGGATATGATATCAGATTTGGTTGATAAAATTGAGTTTAACAAAATTGAATTTAGAAGTGAACCATTTCTTCAAAGAATTTTAAATTTACTTATGCGTAACAATGATTATGAAAAAGTAATTGAACTTTATCCCCGTATAACAGAATCCAAAAGGAAACTAAGTATATTATCATTTTTAAAAAATAAGATAGAATACAAAAAATGGCGAAAAATGCTTGATTATGCAGATAAAAAATATGTGATAAGTCGATTTGCTGATTATCTTTTGTTGCATAAGGATGACTATTTAATTGGTAATCTTCAGTTAATAAAAAAAACAGAAAAGCTAAAAAATAAAAATACTTTACTTGGAGATATACATTTTTTTCTTTTGAATGAAAATCAAAAAGCTCTTAAATATTATAAAAAAATCAAATTCTCTTTCGAAAAAAATTATAAATTGTGTTTGTTTTATTTTATTAATAAAAATTATTCCAGAGTGGAAGATATTTTAGAAAAAGGATTAAAGAATTACAAGGGTTTCTTACTATTAGCAGGTGATTATTATATATTGCAGGGAAAAAAAGAAAAAGGGATAACATATTATAATAAAGCCCTTGGAAAAATAGAATCAGATTTAAGAGATCTTCTTCATAAAAGAATTTATTTCAAATATAAAGAAAATTTTGATAAACTAAAAATGGAAATAAAAGTATTAAAAGATAAGGATAGTTATTTAATTTGGAGGTAGAAATGGCTTATTTTGAAGTAGAAGGCAAAACTTTATTAAAAGGAGATATTTATCCTTCCGGGAATAAAAATGAAGCTTTACCGGTAATTTCTGCTACTTTATTGACGGATAAAGATGTTATTCTTGATAATGTTCCCGCTATTAAAGATGTAAAAGTGCTGCTGGATATATTGGAAAATATTGGTGCTGAAATTGAATTTTTAACCGAGCATAAAGTGAAAATTAATACCTCAAAAGTTACAAGATATAATATTCTCAATAGTCTGGGGGGAAAAATAAGGGGATCGTTACCTCTTATAGCAGCATTACTTTCGAAATTAAACAAAGTTTTTTTTCCTCTTCCAGGAGGAGATAAAATAGGTAGAAGAAGGCTTGATACACATCTTTTAGCACTGAAAAAGCTTGGTGTTGATTTTACATATGATGAAGATACGGATAAACTTAAATTTTTTGCTGAAAATGGATTAAAAGGAAATTATATTCTTTTGGATGAAGCAAGTGTAACTGCAACCGAAAATGCGATAATTGGTGCTGTTTTAGCAGACGGCAAAACATCTATTTATAATGCAGCCTGTGAGCCTCATATTCAGGGACTATGTAAATTTCTAAATTCTCTTGGGGCAAAAATTAAAGGTGTTGGAACAAATTATTTGGAAATTAATGGAGTTGATGAGCTTACAGGGGGAGAGTATAAAATACAGGATGATTATATTGAAGTAGGTAGCTTTATGGGGCTTGCAGCTGTTACAGGTGGTGAAATAACAATAAAAGATGTTTATGATAGCAAAACTGAATATATTTCAATAATTGGGAGAGAGTTCAAAAGAATAGGACTAAAGTTTAAAAAAGTAGGTACCGACTTGTATATACCTCCAAATCAAAATATGGAAATTCAGCCCGATTTTCGAAACAAAATCCCAAAAATTGGTGATGGAACATGGCCCAAATTTCCTGCAGATTTAATATCAATTATGATTGTTGCAGCCACACAATCAGAGGGCAGCATTATAATTCATGAAAAAATGTTTGAAAGCAGGATGTTTTTTGTAGATAAGTTGATCTCAATGGGTGCCCGGGTTGTTTTATGTGATCCACACAGGGTGGTAGTTAACGGTCCTTCAAAATTGTATGGGGCAGAAGTTGTAAGTCCCGATATTAGAGCCGGAATTTCGCTTTTATTGGCTGCGTTGGGTGCCGAAGGAAAATCGATTATTAGAAATATCTATCAAATTGACAGGGGGTATGAAAAAATTGATAGAAGATTAAATAAAATAGGTGCTAAAATAAAAAGAAAGCAATAATAGAATATGCTTGTAATTAGAGGCGCTATTAATATTAAAAAAAATGAAAAAGAGCTAATTAAAGAAGCTACAGAACAATTAATGACAAAAATCATAAAACAAGAAAATATAAAAGAACCAGAGATTCATTCAATAATTGTATCGGCTACCAGTGATATTACTGAATTAAACCCTTGTACTGTAATAAGAAAAATGGGATTTGAAAATACAGCCCTTATGGGAGTTCAAGAAATGGATATAGAAGATGGATTACCTTTCACTATTAGATTATTAATTCATGCTGAAGGAGAAAATAATACAAAATTTTATTATTTGCGGGATGCAAATAAACTGAGGAGTTAGGTTGAACAATATATTTATTTACGGTCCGTGTTCTATAGATACTGAATCAAATCTGGATTATATAGCAAAATCTATAAAGGAAATGGGAATAAATTATTTAAGAGCAGGTGCTTTTAAACCGCGGACTTCACCATATACATTTAAAGGATTAAAGTATGCGGGTATTAAAATATTAAAAAGGATTTCAGATAAATATAATCTCAAGTCTGTTTCTGAGATACTGGATATAAAAGATATTAAGTATTTTGCTGAAAATATCGATATTATACAGCTTGGAGCTAGAAATATGCAGAATTATACACTACTGGAAGAACTGGGCAAGTTAAAAAAACCTGTTATAATAAAAAGAGGATTCATGTCAACTATTAAAGAACTGTTGTATGCAATAGAGTATCTCTTACAGCAGGGTAATGAAAAAATTATTATCTGTGAAAGAGGTATCAGAACGTTTCAAAAAGAAAGCAGGTTTAGTCTCGATATTACTTCAATTTTTGCTATAAAAGAAAAGACCGATTTTCCAGTAATTGTGGATCCTTCTCACAGCACGGGAAAATCAGGATGGGTTGAAAGGGCGTCACTGGCTTCAATTGCTGCAGGTGCTGATGGATTGATGGTGGAAACTCATCCCTATCCATCCATGTCACTTTCTGATGATAACCAGATTATATCTGTAGATGAGTTAAAGAAATTACATTCAAAAGTTATGAAAATAAAAGAAGTTTTATGAAAAAAAAGTTATATATAATTTCAGGTTCTCCTGATGTTGATT
>CAZMFS010000269.1:0-3288 GCA_964565585.1 uncultured bacterium | reverse complement strand
CTAAAGAAGAAGTAATGGACATGATAATTAAAGAATCAGAAAAGAAAAACGGAATAACTTATGATGAATTAAACGATTTAATTCCGGATGAGGTTGTATCGCCTCAGTTTTTTGAAAAAGTAATTTCAAAACTGCAGGATAAAGAATTGCTTAATGAGGAAGAAGAAGGTGAAGAAAAGGAACTTGATGAAGATATTTTAGAGGATGCCCTCAAAAGCAACATTAACGATCCCGTAAGATTATACCTGCGCGAAATGGGTAAAGTACCCCTTCTTGATAAGGAAGGTGAAGTTAGGGTAGCCAAGAAGATTGAAAAAGGTTATGATATTATAAAAGAAAATCTATATAAGCTTGATTTTGTTGTTACCGAGCTGGGTAAAAGAATGAAACGATGTGAAAAAAATCACTGCGAAGATGTAGTGAATATGGAATACAGCGATATCAACGACCAGGAAAAACAGGACGAATACAAAAAATATATTTTTAAGCAGTACAATCTAATACAATCAATTAATGAGGAGATACAGGAAACAAAAGAAAAAATTGAAAATACAGATGATGAAGAACAGGAAGAAAAGCTAAAGATGCTGCTTGAGACCAAAAGGGAGAGACAGAGAGCGGCAATCGATGAGCTTGATTTAAATAATGATCAGGTTGAAGCTCTTACAACAAGATTTAAAATTCTCATGTCAAAATTAAAGGACCAGGAGCGAGAGCTTGAAAAAATGAAGATGGACGATGATGTTGAAGATTTTGAAGTTAAGGGCATGGAGGAAAGCATAAATACAACTATTGATAGACTGGGAATGACAAGAAAACAAATCGATATGATCCTTTTAAATGTTAATAAGGGTATAAGAAAAGTTGAAAAAGCTAAAAAGCACTTAATCAGTGCTAATGTGAGGCTTGTAATAAGTATTGCTAAAAAATATACCAATAGAGGTCTTCAGTTTCTTGATCTGATTCAGGAAGGTAACATGGGTCTTATGAGAGCTGTAGAAAAATTTGATTATAAAAAAGGATATAAATTTTCTACATATGCTACCTGGTGGATCAGACAGGCAATTACTAGAGCTATCGCCGATCAGGCTAGAACCATTAGAATCCCTGTTCACATGATTGAAAATATAAACAAGGTAAATAAAGCTATTAGAATATTCAAGCAGGAAAGAGGGAAGGAACCTACAAACAAGGAAATTGCAGAAGTTGTTGGTATGAGCGAAAGTAAAATTGAGCAAATTAAGAAGATTGCCATTGACCCTGTATCTTTAGAAACTCCGGTAGGAGATCAGGGAGACAGCCAGCTTGGAGATTTTCTTGAAGATACACGGATAGAATCTCCTGAAACAACCGTTCAGAGAAAGCTATTAAGGAAAAAGTTGGATGAGCTTTTATTAACATTGGATGACAGGGAGCAGAAGATAATTAGATTAAGATACAGCTGGCTTGAAGGAAAGTCCTATACTTTAGAAGAAGTGGGCGAAAAATTTGGAATTACAAGAGAAAGGGTTAGACAGATAGAGCAGAAAGCCCTAAATAAGCTTAAACATCCAAGTAGAAAGAGAATCCTAGAAGAGTACATGAGAATAATGGAAAGATTGAGCTCTAACTATTAAATTGTTTGGAATCGGGATAGAATTAGATGTTCACTTTAGAAGATAAAAATGAAATTCTTGAAGATAAAAAATTAGTTATATTTGGATACGGAAATCAGGGCCGTCCTCAGGCCCTAAACCTTAAAGATAGCGGGTTAAACCCCGTTATCGGTTTAAGGTCAAACAGCAGCAGCATAAATAAAGTTAAAGAAGATGGACTGAGGGCAATGACTATAGAAGAAGCAATTAATTACGGCGATGTTTTTGTTGTTCTAATTCCAGATGAAGCACAGGGCGATTTTTTTGAAAGATACATTTATGATAATTTAAGAGAAAATCAGACATTTATATTTGCACACGGTTTTTCTATTTTTTATGAAACAGTTAAACTGGATGAATATCCCGTAAACATAGGTATGGTTGCTCCCAAGGGGCCCGGAACTGCTCTCAGGGAGAGATTTTTAAATGAAGAATTTCTACCAGGAATTCTTGCAGAGTACAAAGATTACACCAAAAATTTAAAAGAGATATTGATTAGTTATTCCTATTATTCGGGCATGCTTCAGAGAGGAATTTTTGAAACTACATTTGAAGAGGAGGTTCACTGCGATCTGTTTGGAGAGCAGGTTGCTTTATGCGGGGTAACTGTTGAAGTGATGAAAGCAGCATTTGATATATTAAAGGGAGATGGATACTCTCCAGAAATGGCTTATTATGAAACAATTTTTGAGATGAAGGCAATAATTGATTTGATTTATTATGAGGGAATTGAAGGCATGAGAGAAAAAATCTCCGATACAGCAGAGTTTGGCGCCTATGAAGCAGTGGAAGAAATTTTTGATAAAGATATGTATAATAAATTAAAAGAAAGATTAGAAACTATAAAAAGCAAAGAATTTGCAAAAAACTGGATTTCAGATTATAATTCAGAAAAGGAAAAGTTAAAAAAGTATAGAGAATCAGAAAAAGATTCTGATGTGTGTAAAACCGAAAGAGAAATGAAAAAGAAAGGGTTACTGTAATGGCAGATACATACGATATTGTTTATTATGGAGATAAAAGGTTGACTGCTAAAAATGAAAAAGTTAAAGAAATTGATAATAATATAAGAAAAATTGCACAAAAAATGATAAGAACTATGAAGGAAAAAGAGGGAATTGGTCTTGCCGGTCCGCAGGTTGGAATTAATAAAAAAATAGTGGTGATTGATCTTTCCTTCGGGCAAAAAGAGAACAGCAGGTTCATGGTATTAATTAATCCAGAAATAGTGGAGTATGGTGAAGAGAAAGATGTTATGGAAGAGGGATGTTTAAGTTTTCCCGAGCTTTTTATAGAGGTTGAAAGGTCAAAAGAAGTTAAAATAAAAGCTAAAACTCTTGAAGGCGAAGCAATTGAGTTTGAAGCCGATAGTTTTCTGGCAAGAGTTCTTCAGCACGAGATAGATCATGTTAACGGAGTGGTTTTTATAGATAGAATATCCCCTGCAAAAAAATTAGAAATATCCAATAAATTAAATAAAATAAAAAATTTAGCAGAAGTGGTGTAGTATGAATATTGTTTATATGGGTTCTTCCGGTTATGCAGTTCCATCTCTAAAGAAATTGAACAGAAATTTCAATGTAAAAGCAGTATATACAAAGCCGGATAGAAGATGCGGTAGAGGAATGAAGCTAAAACAGGGAAAGGTTAAAAA
>CAZMFS010000268.1:0-3290 GCA_964565585.1 uncultured bacterium | reverse complement strand
GCGGCATGAACAAAGTTAATCTTTTTGTGTCCAAGATATTGACATAGTACCAATTGCTTTAGCAATTTTTAATGCTAATTTTTTAATATCTCAAGTTTACTCACTCTGGCATTTTCCTTAATATTCAACCCTGATTCAGCAACTCTAAGAATTGTATCAATAACAGGCTTTCTTTTTTCATGCAGGGTTTTAGTGTGATCTCCTCCCGCAATCATTAATCTTCCAAGCGGGGATATGTATATTCTTTCATCTGAAATTTTATCAAGTTTCAATTTCTCGTTAAATTCGATAAAGTAATGTCCCTGATTTAGCTCCCACCATCCGTAATCATCATTGGACTCTCTTTTTTCTGGTTTGATTTCTTCAAGATTACATTTCTTAAATTCACTGCCTCCAAAATCAAGTTCTCCCGTCGAATTAAATTTATAAATTTTGTTTACAGTTAAATAAAAAGAATCCTTACATGCCTGTTTCTTTTCATAGATAATATTATCAAGGTAATTCATAATCTCTTTTCCGCTTAAATATTTCATATTCCCTCCTTTTTACCATTTATTATAGTGAACTCTATCTTTTAAATATCTGTTATGTTCTCTTTTTTTATTGTTCGGGTACCCAAAGGATATTAATGAAAAAGGAATTATGTTGTCTGGAAGATCGAATATATCTTTTAGTCCCTGAACTCTTTTTTCTCGTGGGTAGACTCCCAGCCAGACACCTCCAAGACCCAGCGAGGTAATCATAAGCAGCATGTTTTCTGTAGCAGCAGAACAATCCTGTACCCAAAACTCTCCATGTTTTGCTAATTTAGTGTTTCCACAAACAAGTATAGAAGCAGGAGCATGGATTAACATGTCAGCATACGAGTGAACTTCCATAATTTCGCGTTTAATGTCACTATCTGTGATAACGATAAAGTGCCAGGGTTGTTCATTGCCTGCTGAAGGAGCTGCCATTCCTGCTTTAATAATCTTGGTAATCATTTTATCAGGTACCGGCTGCTTTTTATATTCTCTAATACTGCGTCTTTTAAAAATATCATTCATATTCTTCCTCCTTTTAAAAATATATTCATAATTAAGGATAGGATAATTAATGGAGTTTTCAAGCCCTTAAAAAAATCACTAATTTGATTTTTCGAAATTGGATCCCTCGAAAAGCGATTAAAAAAAATCTTTCAAAGATTTTTTTTAATATAAATTTTCTCTTGATTTACTTTTTAAGATATGTTTTAATATTAGCAGTCGTTAGGTGAGAGTGCTAAAAATAAAATTTAATAATAAAAAAAAGAAAGGAGTGGAATTATGAAAGTAAAACCTTTGGGAGACAGAGTACTTGTTAAAGTTGAGATGATGGAAGAAAAGACTAAAGGCGGAATTTATATTCCTGATTCAAAGAAGGAAAAAACACAGTATGGTAAAGTAGTAGAGGTTGGAACAGATAAAAGTTTAAAAGAAATGGGACTTGAAAAAGGTAAAAAAGTTCTTTTTGAAAAATATTCTGGTACAGATGTGACAATTGATGCTGAAGAGTATTTAGTGCTTAAGAAACCTAACATTTTAGCAATAATTGAAGAGTAAAAGGAGGTAAGAATATGGGTAAAAAAATAATGTTCGATGAAGATGCTAGACATGAGCTTTTGGATGGTGTTAATAAACTAGCAGATACAGTTAAAGTTACACTAGGTCCAAAAGGTAGAAACGTAGTAATTGAAAAAAGTTTTGGAGCACCAACTGTTACTAACGATGGTGTTACTATTGCTAAAGAAATAGATCTAAAAGAAAGAGTTGAAAATATAGGCGCTCAAATGGTTAAAGAAGTTGCTACAAAGACTAATGATGTTGCTGGTGACGGTACTACAACAGGTACCTTGCTTGCACAATCAATGATAAAAGAAGGTCTTAAAAATATTACAGCAGGCGCTAATCCAATGTTTGTTAAAAGAGGTATTCATAAAGCAGTTGAAGTAGCTGTAGACAAAATCAAAGAATTAAGTCACGATGTTTCAGAAAAGAATAGAATTGCACAGGTTGGTTCTATTTCAGCAAATAATGACGAAGAAATTGGTGACTTAATTGCAGAAGCAATGGATAGAGTTGGAAAAGACGGTGTAATTACCGTAGAAGATGCAAAAGGTATGGAAACTCATCTATCTGTTGTAGAAGGTATGCAGTTTGATAGAGGATATCTATCACCATACTTTGTAACAGATAATGAGAATATGGAGGTAAATCTTGAAGATCCATATATATTAATTCATGATGATAAGATCTCAGCTATGAAAGATCTTCTTCCACTACTTGAAAATGTAGCTCAGGATAACAAACCGCTTCTAATAATTGCTGAAGAAGTTGAGGGCGAAGCTCTTGCTACATTAGTTGTTAATAATATGAGAGGAACAATTAATGTTGCAGCAGTAAAAGCACCTGGATTTGGAGACAGAAGAAAAGAAATGCTTGAAGATATTGCAGTGCTAACAGGTGGAAGAGTTATAACAGAAGATATCGGTCTAAAACTTGAAAATGCAAAGATAGAAGACCTAGGTCAGGCTAAAAAAGTTAAGATAGATAAAGAAAACACAACAATAGTTGACGGTGCAGGAGCAGAAGAAGATGTTCAGGAAAGAGTAGCTCAAATTGAAGCAGAACATGAAGAATCAACATCCGATTATGATAAAGAAAAACTTCTTGAAAGAAAAGCAAAATTAGTAGGTGGAGTTGCTGTTATAAATGTTGGTGCGGCAACAGAAGTTGAAATGAAAGAAAAGAAAGCAAGAGTAGAAGATGCTCTAGCGGCTACAAAAGCAGCAGTTGATGAAGGTATTGTACCCGGTGGGGGAACAACATTGTTAAGATGTATTCCAGCACTTCAGGAACTTTCTGAAGAAAGCGAAGATGACTTTCAGACTGGTGTAGATATAGTTAAAAAAGCAATTGAATTTCCAGCTTATCAAATAGCTTCAAATGCTGGAGAAGAAGGTGCTATTATTGTAGAGAGACTTAAAAAAGAAGAAGCACCAATGGGCTTCAATGCTAGAACAAATAAATTTGAAGACCTAATGGAAGCAGGAGTAATTGATCCTACAAAAGTTGTTAGATCAGCTCTTCAAAATGCATCAAGTGCAGCAGCTATGTTATTAACTACAGAAGCTGTTGTATATGATGATGAAGAAGAAGATGATGACTCGCAAAGTGGCGGCGGTGGCCGTCCTGCCGGCGGACTGGGCGGCATGGGCTGAATGGGAATGGGTATGTAACCCGGTCCCAGCGCCACATAGTATAGATTTAAAA
>CAZMFS010000267.1:0-3299 GCA_964565585.1 uncultured bacterium | reverse complement strand
AAATATACTATATGTTAAAACAAGCGGGGCAAATATAATTGATGGTATAAAATATTTGAGCGAAAAAGCGGCTGAAATCGGCAAACCGATAGTGATTAATGTAAGCTGGGGTTCTCAGTACGGACCTCATGATGGTACCGATCCTGATGCGGAGGCTATAGATGATGTTGTAGCTAACTCCAACGGTGATACAATGGTTGTATATGCAGCCGGAAATGATGGTCAGGCTAAGCTTCATGGATATAATACAATCGATTCTACTGGAAAAGAAGTAGATTTTGATATAGACAGCTACAGCCAGGAATCGGGGAGTTCTACGGATCATTTAAGATTTATGTTTTACTATGATGCTTCAAGCAGCATTGAAGTAAGCATAACTGATTCAGGGGGAAATACTTCTTCCTGGTTTGGAAGCGGTACAAATCAGGGAACCTTGAATGATGGAACAGGGTATTATATAGACAGTACTACTACAGATTATAATTCTAATCTAAAAAGAATTTTTATATATTTGGGGGAAACTGATAGCGGGGTTGAGGATGAATATCCAAGAAGTGGAGACAGCTGGAAATTTAACTTTAGAACTTCTTCAGGCAGCACCAGAATCGATGGATGGCTGTATGATGACCCTTTAAGCTATGATTCTGGTAGCACCCATTTCAATGTTCCCGATCCCTATCAGATGACTCTGGGGAATGATGCCTGTGCAAATAATGTTATTTCTGTGGGGGCTTATGTATCCAGAGCAAGCTGGGATTCTCAGACAGGTACATATTCATATGGTACGCAGGATGAGTTGGCTCCCTTCAGTTCACGGGGACCGACAAGAGATGGTAGGCAGAAACCCGATATAGCTTCTCCGGGTACCATGATTTTATCCACCCGTTCTTCCAGTATTTCTCCAAGTAGTTATATGTTACCACCGAGTGGATCTGATTATTATATGTATATGCAGGGAACAAGCATGGCAGCTCCGGTTGCCTCAGGCGGAATTTTGCTGCTTAAAGCTTTGAATCCTACATGGGATTATTCAGATGTAATTACATATTTTGAAGGTCACTCCCAAGGAACTACCGAATACAGCAATCAGGGAACCTGGACCAAAGAATGGGGCTGGGGTGTAATAGATCTCAAAGATGCTGCATCTCTTTTGGAATCTTTTAGCGTTGATCCGATTGCAGATTGTTCAGTTTCTGAAACTATAACAGTAAGCTGGAGCCAGGCAGGAGATAGCAGCACAACCTATACAGTAGAAACCTCTACAGATGGAGGTTCAAACTGGACTTCAGAGGGCTCAACTTCTAATCTTTCTATGGATATTACACCGGATACTGCAGGTACATGGATGGTAAGAGTGTTTGCAGAAAGATCCGGAGAAACTTTATACTCTTCCAACACGGTAGAATTTCAGTGCTCCACGGTTGAGGATTTAAGTTCAGGTCCGGATGTAGTAAGAAGCGAAAACACTTCGGATACATTTTTGATATACAATGATGGGTTGAATATATCCTGGAGCGATTCAAACGATGACAGTGTATATGATTATGATTATGCAATAACAACAACAAGTGAAACACCATCAAGCTTTTCGGATACAGGAAGCGGAGGAAGCGATTCTTTTGCAATAACCAGTAGTAATGAAAACTATCCATCTAATGGAGGCACCTACTGGATGCATATAAAATGTGTTAATGAAAGTGATAGTGAGGATTACAAGGTTTTCAGTACATCATTTAATCTAGTTGAATTCCAACCTGTGATACTGCCAAATATGATTAATGATAATAATATATCAGTGCTTGTAGCAGGCAAAGGGCTGTCAGCAAGCGATAAAACATTAAACGATCTTTTATATATAAAGAACGGAGATACAAGATATGAAGATCTGAGAGCAAATTCTGCGGGAAATTTCTATACACAGACAGATTTTAATACTGAAGAATTTAGTTCTACAACTACATTTGACCTGTACTGCCATCACAGCAAGCTAACAGAAGATGAGCAAATTAATATATCGGATGGGTCACTAACCTATGAGATTACCAATATAAATAATAACCCGTATGCGGTTGATAGGAGAATAAAACTATTAACAAATAAAGATAAAGAGGTTTCAATTATAAGAATAAATTATCCAGAGCTGGCAGGTCTAAAAGAGACAGAAGGAGAGATATATTATATAGGCAAAGTAGAGAAAGAAAGTATCGGTTATGAACCATCAGAAGGATACAAGCTACAAAAATGGAACGGAAACAGCTGGCAAGATACACTAAAAGTGGATGAATCGGGATACTATTCAGTGGTAAGCGGAAATATAGTACCGAAGGTAAACCAGACAAAACTAAATCAGAACTATCCGAATCCATTTAATCCAGAAACAAATATACCGATAACAGTAGAAAAAGAGGGACATGTAAAATTGACAATATATAATAGTAATGGAAAGAAAGTAAGAGTATTGCTTGATAAATATATATCTTCACCGGTAGAAAACAAACCGATCCACTGGAACGGAAAAGATTCAAGAGGAAGAGACGTATCAAGTGGAGTATACTATGCGGTACTTGAAGTAAACGGTAAGAGATATATGAAGAAAATGGTAATGTTAAAATAATGGGGGTAGAGATGAGAAAATTAAAATATTTATTAATTATAGTAGTGTCTTTGTTTGTAATAAGCTGCGGAGGAAGCAGCAGCAGTACAGCACCATCGGGACCCTCTGCAATGGATTATTTGGAGGATGGCTGGCAGGAGTTTGATTCGAAAAATTTTGAGAACTCCCTGGATAATTTCCAGTCAGCAGTTGATAAAAACAGCAGTTTAAAAGAGGGATATATAGGGATAGCAGTTACCTACATTGAATCAAGCCAGTTTATTGAATCAGAAGCAGTGACTGTACTTGAGAACAATGTAATCTCAAATGCAAGTGATGACAATCTTGATGCAGCTCAGGCTATACTTCTGGGAATAAAGATGAATGATATAAGCGAGACAGATTATATATATGATAGCTTATATTCCAATGAGTTATCAGGAATTTCGAGCGGATGGAACTATTCAGATTATATAAATGGTAAGTACGGTACGAATATAGACCTAAATTATTTAAAAGGATACATGATTAATTTGAGCCTTACAGAGGTATTGATAAGGGATGAGAGCTATCTTTCATCGGCAAGAAGTGCTTTGGATAAGGTTCTGAATTACAGCGGATTTGGTAGTCTACCGTCTGAAGTTCAAACAAGAGCAAACAGTCTCGATTCCCAGCTTATAACTGCAGGTTATTAAATAAATATAGG
>CAZMFS010000266.1:0-3307 GCA_964565585.1 uncultured bacterium | reverse complement strand
CAAGAAATTTTTATTCGTATATTTGCTTTAGGCCTTTATATAGGTCATACTGTATTTTATCATCAATTTTATCAAAATCATTTCCAAGGTATCCCCAGTTTGATCTCATCTCCCTGTATTTTTCTCTATTAAAGATATAATCATCGGATATTTTTTCATTTATGAGTGCCGCAAATTTGGCAATAAACGGGGGGATATATAATGTAATAGCTTTATTGTTAAGAGCTTTTTTTGATATATGTGCCAGTTTTTTTTGTGTATAAAGATTGTTATCATAAATATAGGAGATACTACTTTCATTATCGTGTACAGTTTTTTCAAATATAAACTTTACAAGATCCTTAACGTGTATCAAAGTAACTTCATTTTTTCCCATCCCCAAAATCAAAGAGAAACCTTTTTTTATTAAATCAAAAAACTGTTTCATTTCTTTATCCCTTTTTCCGTATATAGAAGGAGCTCGAAGAATATTAATGTTTAAAGAGGAGTTATTTAAATAATCCCAGTGAATTTTTTCTCCCAGAAGCTTAGATTTGCCATACATGGAAATGGGATTTAAATTTTTTGTTCTCGTGGGGGTTTCATTCTCTTGGGTTTTTGGTCCGGCTACTGCAAGAGAACTCATAAAAAAATAACCGTTTATACTCGATCTATGTTTTAAATAAAGATTAAAAAAATTCTTTTCTATTTCATAGTTTACATACTTAAAGAAGGAATATTTTTTCCCATAGGTTAATCCAATAAGCTGAAATATATAATCAGAAGATTTGATAATATCCTCATATGTTTCAGGATTGTCAAACTCTACAATTTTGATTTTTACTGGAAGGGTTTCTAAAAAAGATGTGTCGCTTGTTTTTCTAACAAGACAGGTAGTATCAAAGTTTGTTTTTGTAGATAGATATTCTACAAGATGTGAGCCGACAAAACCCGACCCTCCTGTAACAACAGCTTTACAATTCTTTTTCATAGATTCTATATTTTTTATATATTTCTGCCCCGATGTTTTCTAATTCCCGGTTCATCATTTTATTGGTTTCTAGTATCCATCCTAAATCCGCTTTATTTATATCCATTTCTAATCCGTTTTCAAATGTTTTATGGATAAGAAGAGCTTCAACACCTTTTTTCCTGTATTCAGGAATTACACCCATGGTAATATTTCTTACTCTGTCAATATCTTTCCATCCAAGCATAAGTTTTATAAAACCTAAAGGAAAAAGTCTTCCATTTGTTTTCTTTATTGCCTGATTTGCATCGGGTAAGGAAAGTGAAAATCCGATTGGAAGATCTCCATCATATATTATGAAAGCTAAAGATGGTTCAAGTATAGGCTTCAAGGTTTCTGCCATATGGACGATTTCTTTTTCGGTCATTGGAACAAATCCCCAATTAGCCTGCCATGCTTTATTATAAACAGTAATAACATCATCAATTAAATTATCAATATTGCTTTTTGTTATATATTCAAATGAATAATTTTTTCTCTTTTTAAGGATTTTTGCTACCCTGTCCAATTTCTCGGGAATAGTATGATCCTCTGCAATAATTTCATATGAATAAAGATCCATGGCTTTCTTGTAGTTATGCTTTTTCATATGTTTTTTATAGTATGGATAATTATACGGCATCATTACCACAGGGTCATCTTTAAATCCTTCTATAAGCATTCCGCATGTGTCGTTTGTTGATGGATCCATGGGACCACGAATTATCTCCATATCATGTTTTTTTCCGTATTCTTTAACTTTTTCTAAAAGAAGCTTGCTTACTTTGGGATCATCAACAAAGTCAAGAAAACCAAAAAAAACAACCTTTTCATCGTGGGTTTCGTTATGATTTTTATTGATTATTGCAGCAACTCTTCCCAAAATTTTTCCATCTTGCTTTGCTATAAAAGTTTTCATTTTTGAATGTTCAAAGAAGGGGTTTTTATTTTTGTCTAGTAGTTTTTTCTCTTCACTAATCAGCGGGGGTACCCAGTAATCACAATTATCGTATATTTTAAAAGGGAATTTGATAAATTTTTTTATATTGGATTGAGGTATTTCTTTAATTCTAGGCATTAATCCTCCTTTTTTAAATAATGAAATACAACAGTAATATATTCTATTAGATAATCAGCAATGAAAAAATATAAAAGCACAAAGATATCGTGATTTCTAAACAGTATAAAATAAATAGCAGCAGAGGCGAAAATTTTATTTAATATAGGGATATTCCTAAAATATTTTTTTTCTAAAAAAAGCGCTGCTGAGGAAACCAGCAGGAGTGTAACTACAAATTCAGGATAAAAGATATATATTCCTGCTAACAAAACAGGAACAATTAATATTTTATAGGATACTTTTCTTTTGCTTAAATAATAATAAACATTAAAAATAAAATGATAAATAAGAAAAGGAACTATCGGTTTTAAAATTGACAAAATTTCATTCATAATATCACAAATTTGATTATAAGTATCTTTATTAAAAAGTCAAATGATAGTTTTGTGATCAGAAAGGTAAAGAGTCTTGATAAAGGGAAATATTTTCTTTAAAAATCGTATAGTTTAGTTATTATTAAAGGAATGAAACAAATAAGTTGTAGATAAAATACAAAATGACTATTGCTATATTTTAATTGATATTTAATGTAAAATATATATAATAGTTAAAAAGAAAAGAAAGGGGATTATATGAAAAATTTAAAGGGAAAAGTTGTTTTTATTACGGGAGCAAGCTCCGGGATAGGAAAAGCAACTGCCTATGAGTTTGCGAAAAAAGGTGCTGATTTGATTATTGGAGCTAGAAGAATAGAAAGATTAGAAGACATTAAAAACGATATAGAGCAGCACTATAATTCTAATGTATTAACTCTTCAGCTTGATGTTACAGATCTATCTATGTGTAAAAAAAATATTATGAATCTTAATGAAGAATGGAAATCTATAGATATTTTAGTAAACAATGCAGGTCTTGCAAGCGGTAAAGACAAGGTGCAAAATGCCGATATAGATGACTGGGAAGTAATGATTGATACAAATGTTAAGGGGCTTTTATATATGTCCAGGTATGTTATAGATATTATGAAGGAAAGAAACAAGGGGCATATTATTAATATTGGTTCAACTTCCGGTCACGAGGTATATCCTGGAGGAAGTGTTTACTGTGGTACAAAACATGCAGTGGATGCTATTAGTAAGGGGATGAGACTGGACCTTGTTGAATATCCAATTAGAGTGACAGAAATTTCTCCTGGAATGGTTGAATCAGAATTCAGCCTTGTTAGATTTAAAGGAAATGAAGATAAGGCCGAAAAAGTG
>CAZMFS010000265.1:0-3330 GCA_964565585.1 uncultured bacterium | reverse complement strand
AGAGTTTTTCATAAAGATTGATATATAAAAAAGCTATGATATAATTATGTGAAAAAAGGAGGGCATATATGGAAAAAATCGAAAAATTGCTCGAAAAATTAGAAAATAATCCAAGAAATGTAAATCTTCTTGAGGACATTGCAGAAACTTATTATGATGAAGGTAACTATAAAAAGTCAATTAAATATTTTAAAAGAATTACAGAAATTGAAGAAGAGCACGAAGAAGCATTTTTCAATCTTGGAGTAATTTATGGGAAACTGGCTCTGGAAGATATTCAGGTGGATGAATACTGGGAGGACCATACAGACGAAGAAGATTTTTTCGAAAATGCTATTAAAAATTATTTAAATTGTATTGAAATTAATCCAAAAAATAAATATGCATACAATAACCTGGCGGTTCTATACGATGCTTTAGATTGGACAGATAAAGCCAAAGAAATGATAGGGAAGTCTTTAGAAATTGATCCGGACCAGGATGATTTACGGGATATGCTTGATGAACTGGAGTTATAAAAAGAAAATATGTCAGAGTTGAAGGTAGTATCCGAATTTGACCCCCTCGGTGATCAACCCCATGCCATAAGTAATTTGACCCAAAATTATAAAAACAATCATCAAAGACAGACCCTTCTGGGGGTAACAGGTTCGGGAAAAACATATACATTTTCAAAAGTAATAGAAAATTTAAATAGACCCACGCTGGTTTTAAGTCATAATAAAACCTTGGCAGGTCAGCTTTATACAGAATTAAAGGGTTTTTTCCCGGATAATAAAGTATGTTACTATGTAAGTTACTTTGATTATTATCAACCGGAAGCTTATGTTCCACAAACGGATACATATATTGAAAAAGATTCATCTATAAACGAAGATATAGATAGAATGCGTCTTGAGGCTATTACTTCTCTGTTAACAAGAAATGATGTTATAGTTGTAGCCAGTGTTTCTGCAATATATAGTGTAGGTGCACCAAAAGATTACAAAAGGGGAGCAGTTGTATTACAGAAAAATTCCTGTATTAAAAAGATGGATATTATTAGAAAACTAATCGATATCTATTATAAAAGGAACGATATTGATTTTTTTAAGGGAAATGTAAGAAGTACCGGTGATGTTGTAGATATCTTCCCGCCATATGAAAATCATCCCATAAGAATAACAATGTGGGGTGATGAAATAGATTCTATATACTATTTTGATCACCTTACAGGGAAGAAAATCGAAGAAATAGATAGTGTTAAAATATTCCCTGCTACTTACTATGTTACATCCGAAAACAATTTAAATAAAGTTATCGCAAAAATAAAAAAAGAATTAAAACAAAGAGTTAACGAACTGGAAAATAAGGATAAAATCTTGGAAGCCCAAAGACTGAAAATGAGAACGAATTATGATATAGAAATGTTACAGGAGGTCGGTTACTGCAAGGGAATTGAAAATTATTCCAGATATCTTACAGGTAGAAAAGAAGGAGAAAGGCCTTTCGTATTACTTGATTATTTTCCGGATGATTATCTGGTGGTTATAGATGAAAGCCATATGACTGTACCCCAAATTCACGGGATGTACAGAGGAGATAGAGCAAGAAAGAAAAAGCTTGTGGAACATGGTTTTAGATTACCTTCTGCTCTTGATAATAGACCTTTAACATTTGATGAATTTGATAGGATGCTTGATAAAGTAATGTATGTTTCGGCTACTCCTGCCGAATATGAAAGAGATATAAGTGATGATATAGTAGAACAAATAGTTAGACCAACGGGGTTACTTGATCCAAAAGTTGAAGTTAGAGAAACAGAAGGGCAGATATACGATTTGATGGAAGAAGCCAAAAATATTATTAAAAAAGATGAAAAAATGCTTGTAACAACGCTTACAAAGAAAATGGCAGAGGATCTAACCTCATTTTTAAAAGAGAAGGGGTTAAAAGCAGAATACCTTCATTCGGAGATAGGTACCATGGAAAGAATAGAAACACTCAATGATTTAAGAACAGGAAAGTATGATATTATTGTTGGGATTAATCTACTAAGAGAAGGAATGGATCTTCCAGAAGTATCCAGAGTGATGATTCTTGATGCGGATAAGGAAGGATTTCTGAGATCCTACAGAGCACTTATACAGGTTGGGGGAAGGGCTGCAAGAAATGTTAATGGTAAAGTAATAATGTATGCGGATGAAATTACCGGTAGTATGCAGCAAATGATAGATGAAACCGAAAGAAGAAGAAAAATACAAAAAGAGTTTAATGAAAAACATGATATTGAACCGCAAACTATACAAAAAGAAGTTAAATATTCCTCGCTGCTTGAATATAAATCTTCGGAAAGAGAAAAGAAAAAATACCATTTTAATGTGGATGAAATTGAGCATGAAAATATTCCAAAAATGATTGAAGAGCTTAGGGCGCTTATGCAGGAGAAAAGTGATAAACTTCTATTTGAGGAAGCTGCCGAAATTAGGGATCAAATCTATAAGCTTAAAGAAAAATGGGAAGAAGATATTAGAATATAATAAATTTGGGAGGGATAATGGGATTGAAATACGATAAGATAGCTCATTTAATCGATCTGGCTATAGAAGAAGACCTGGGAAGTAATAATGAGGACATCACTACTGATAATTTATCCACTGATGTTTTTAAAAAAGGGATTTTAATAAATAAAGAACCTGTATTAATTGCTGGGCTGAATATTATTGAATACGTGTATAAAAAATTTGAAGAGAATGTTGAAATTAAATACCTGGTTGAGGAAGGAGATTATCTTAAACCGCATAACCATGTTGCTGAAATTAGTGGAAACGTCGGTACTCTTCTTAAGGGTGAAAGAATTATGTTAAATTTTCTCCAGCGTATGTGTGGAATAGCAACAAAAACCCATAAATTTAATAAAATTCTTGGAAATAAAAAAATAAAAATAGCGGATACGAGAAAAACCCTTCCGGGTTATAGATATATTGATAAATATTCAGTTAAAGTTGGTGGTGGTCTTAATCATAGAATGGATTTAAACGATATGGTTATGATTAAAGATAATCATAAGGCTCTGGAAGGCAACTTAAAAAAAGCCTTTAATAAAATAAAAGACCGGGTACCGATGAGTAAAAAGATAGATGTTGAGGTTGAAAGCATTTATGAGGCTGAGGAAGCTGCTAAACTTGGTGCAGATATAATAATGCTTGATAATATGTCAAATGAAGAAATAAAAAAAGCAAGTAAAGTTATACGAGATATAAGCAAAAAAATTATAATTGAGGTGTCAGGTGGAATTGATCAGGGTAGGCTTAGAGGGTTGGCCAAACTTGATATAGATGTCATCTCGAT
>CAZMFS010000264.1:0-3333 GCA_964565585.1 uncultured bacterium | reverse complement strand
CATAACAGAGGGAGAGGAGTATACTATTCAAATTAATCCGCGGGACAGCAGGAATATTTTTTTTATTACTACAAGCTTCACCTCTGAAGTAATGAAAACTCAGGAGCCGATAGTTCAATAGGTTTCAAACTCTCTATCATATTTATATTAATGAAACTTTTATTGAATAGGAACAATATCTGATTTATCTTGAAATATTCAAATAATATATTATCATCAAATGAAGGGATAAGATAAATTCCAGAAAAAGAGGGGAAATTTATGAAAATAAATAAAAAAGGATTTACATTGATAGAACTCATGATAGTAATTGCAATAGTTGCCATTCTGGCGGCTATAGCGGTTCCCAACTTCATGAAATTAAGGGAAAAAGCGGCTATACATGCTGCATATGCATCTCTTCAAAATTTGAGGAAGGCTATAGAGACCTATAAATCCATCAATGATGAAGGTGAAATTCCCCAGGATTATTCCGAGTTAAAAAATTCTTTAGGAAAGCACGGGGCAGAACTATTTTTGTTTGATTTAAAGAATTTGAGATCCGATATGAAAAAATTTGCCTACGGAGCAACCAGCGACGGGAGATATACCCTTGCAGCATTAGCTCTTGATAATGATAACACCTGTGTATGGGTAAATGACAGACAGAATTCTGAAAAAAATATAAAAAACTGCCTTGATAGTCCAGCACCTTCAAGCGGATTAAGTGATTGGGATGTGAATTTAATGAATAACTAATTTTTAACAATATCATTAAAAATTATAAATATTATTGAAACTACTATTAGTTAAAGAACATAAGCTGTTTTATATTAAAATAAAGAAGAAAATTTTTTTTATAACTCAAATCAGTAATATATTTTTATAATTTTGTATGCAAGTCAAGTAATCTTATAATTTATTTATTGTTAATTAATCTCATAGTAAAATTTGATTGAATAATTATACTAAAGACTTATAATGATATAGAGGTGTTTAATATGATAAATATTTTGTTTATAGTTGGGGCTAGACCTCAATTTATAAAAATTGCACCTTTAATACGAAATATAAATAATAACTACAAAAATGAAATTAACTATCATATTCTCCATACAGGTCAGCATTATGATGTAAATATGTCTGCAAAATTTTTTGAGGAATTAAATATTCCCGATCCTGATATTAATTTGGAAGTTGGTTCCGGAACACATGGATATCAGACAGCGGAGATGATAAAAGGAATAGAATCCTATATAAAAAAAATTAAACCAGATAAACTTTTGGTATTTGGGGATACAAATTCTACAATAGCAGGTGCGCTAGCTGCTTCCAAGCTTCATATTCCTGTGGCACATGTTGAAGCTGGATTGAGAAGTTTCAATATGAATATGCCTGAAGAACAAAACAGAATTCTAACCGATAGATTATCCTCCTATCTTTTCTGTCCGACTGAAAAAGCAGTACTTAACCTTGAGAAAGAAGGAGTATTTGATAATAAAAAACTAAAGGGTTTTGCTGACAATAGAGTAGTTGTAAAAAAAACCGGAGATATAATGTTAGATCTAATAAAAATGGTTTTAAAAAAACAAAAAAAGATCAAAATTTATAAAAAATATAATTTTGAGAAGAAAAGTTATATTCTTATGACTGTTCACAGAGAGGAAAATACAGATAATATTAATAAACTAAAAAAAATTATTAATTTTGTTGCTAGTTTAGATTATCCGATTTTATTTTTGTCCCATCCACGAACAAAAAAAATTATTGAAAATGAAAGATTTAGTATCCCTGAAAATTTAATAATAGAAAAACCAGTTGGATATTTAAATATGGTTCTTCTAGAAAATAATGCAAAATATATATTTACCGATTCTGGAGGGGTTCAGAAAGAAGCTTATTTTTTAAAAGTACCCTGTTTAACACTTAGAGAAGAAACCGAATGGATTGAAACAATAGATTCTAAGTGGAATGTTCTGGGATTCAATAGTAAATTTAATTCTTTGAATATGGCTTATAAAGAATTAAAGGAGAGGGAGTATAATAATTTTGTTCATCCAAGTTATTATGGAAATGGAAATGCGGCTAACAAGATATTGGAATCTCTGGTGTAAATATGAACTATTTTATTGTTTGTGAAAATTATAAAAATAGTGGCGTTGAGAAAAAAATTAGGGGTCAAAAAAAGGCTCTAAAAAAAATTAAAAACTTTAAATTTATCGGTTATTCAGAAGATAGAGTCTTTCAGAGATTAATTCTTTGTCCCATAAAAATAATTTTTAAGCTTAAAAAAGTTGATAAAATATATTACAGATATGCAAGCCTGAATATTTTACTTCATTTTATACTCGTACTTTTTTTTAAAAACAAATATTATCTTGAAATTAATACTAAAAATAAAAGGGAATTAAAAATATACTCCAAAAGAAATTTCAAGAACAAGGTTAAGTATTTTTTTAATTTACTTTCAGAAAAAATACTTTATAAAAATTCCTATAAAATTATTACCTTTACTGATGGAATTAAGGATTATATAAATAAAATATATCAGAACAAAAAAATTGAAATAATTGATAACGGTTACTTCAGCAGCTATGAAGGCAAAAAGTTAAAAGAAATTAAGTATAAAAATCTATTTATAAATTTAAGCAGATCAAAGAAAAAAATTGCAGTATTTGCAGGAACTTTCTATAAATGGTCGGGGCTTGATAGAATTCTTGATATTATAAAGAAATTTGATAATGTATTTTTGATTTTAATCGGATTTGGACCCGAAAAAGAGAATATTATTAATAAAATAAAGAATGAAAATATTGGTAATGTCATCTATTTTGGAAGGGCGAATAAAAGAGAAATCAACAAAATTTATGAGTACTGTGATTTTGCATTTGCTTCATTTGCACTTGATAGAAAAAATATGAAGCATACAAGAACTCTTAAAATGAGAGAATATCTAATAAATGGATTACCTGTAGTATTCAATTACTATGAAAATAAAAATTTGGAAAAGAAAGATTTTGTTTTTAATATGAAAAGTAACGATATGGAATCTTTAAAAAAGTTTGTAAATAATTTATCCGTATATAATCATCAAAAAATTAAAGAATTTGCAAAAAATAAGTTTGATTGGTATAATATACTGAAGAAAGTAATAGATTGAGGAAGGATTGCTATGAATTTAACAGAATATGATACTGTACTTGTTCTTGCTCCCCATACGGATGATGGAGAACTGGGATGCGGTGGGACGATTTCTAAATTCATTGAAATGGATAAAGAAATTTACTATGTAGCTTTTTCAATCTGTGAGAAATCTGTACCGGAACCATTCCCAAAAGATATTCTTGAAAAAGA
>CAZMFS010000263.1:0-3342 GCA_964565585.1 uncultured bacterium | reverse complement strand
TAAAGTTTTAAAATTTAAATAAAGGAGGTAATTATGAAACTGGATAAATCAAAAATATGGGATTTTGATATACCTGAAAATGTATTAAACAGCATACTGAATAATCTGGAAAGCGGATTAAAAAATATAGAAACAGAACTTGATAAAGAAACAGTATATTTAGTAATCAACAATGTAATAAGAGGAAAATATGAATATAAAAACGCTTATGTTCATATGCCAACAGATGAATTATTAAAATTAACAAAGGAAGTTATCGAGGGATCAGGTAACGAGAGGCTTTTACCAATATGGACTATCAGTAAAAAGGAAATGAAAGAAATTGAAAATAGAGAACCGATGTCTGATGAAGAGTTTTATAAGAAGCGGTATTAAAGATTAGAAAAGTATATTTTTTATCATATCTTCCAGAAGTAAATATAAAATTGTAGTATGGATGAGTAAAAAAATAAATAAGGGTAAAATAATTTTAAATAAATATTTCCCATCATTAGCATATAAGAAGAAAAGGTATATCTATAACTATATATAGCTAAAAAAAAATAACACTTAACTTTTTATATAAAAATATTATTATAAATGTATTCAATTTAGGAAGGGAAATATGGAATACAGTATTGAAAAGAATTTAACGAATTTTGATGAAACTCGTTTAAAGTGTATGATAGAATCGCAGCTGGATTTTTTGGGAAATTATTTTAGGGTTGATGAATACGATAAAGAATTAATATTTTCGTTTTATAATGAAGAAAATAGAATAAGCGAAGCAGTAGATAATGAAATTACTGTAAATATTAGAAAAGATATAAATTCAAAATTACGAAAAGAGTTTGTTAATATCGTAATTAGACATGAACTTACTCATTTACTTACCCTAAAGTGGGGATATCCCATTCCACTATTTTTTGAGGGTACAGCAATATATTATGCCGATAATAAGATAAGAGAAAAAAGGATGGGATATAATTATCAAAATCTTTGTAGATCGTTTCTTGAAAACGATGTTTTGATTCCTTTAGAAGATTATATTTTGCCGAGAAAATTTTATTATAATCAGACGGATTTTCGCATACTTCTTGAAGCAGGTTCTTTCTGGGGGTTTATAACCGATAGATTTGGATTCGATAGGGCAAAAAGAATATATACTGATTATGAACCTCCAACAATTGATAATCCTGTAATAAGAATAAATCCCGTTCTTGAGTCTATATTTGGTAAAAATTTGAGTGATTTAGAAAATATATGGAAAAATTATTTGAAAAGTGAAGCTGAAGAAATAAGTGAAGTTACAGAGAAATATTCAAAAGAATATTTTGAAAATACAGATTTTGGACATGCACTCATACATTGCAATATATGCCATCATCCGATTAAAAAGGGGCAAAAAAAATGTCCCGATTGTGGAGCTTATAGAAAAATTGGGATTAAAGTTGTTTAATGAGATAATGTTGTTCTAACTAAATTACTAAATAATATATAATCTTTAATATAAAAAAAGGCATTTTATACATGGATGTTTGTAAAAACTATGATTTTTTTAAAAAATATTATTTTAACTATTTCATAATTATAATATTAACAACAATTTCTTGAATTATCTAATTATTTGTAGTAAAATAAAATAGAGTGATTTTTTATGAAATTGATAAATAAAAGATATAAGTTATTAGATGAAATATCAGAGGGTCATTTCGGTGTAATATATGAAGCAAAAGAACTTAAAAAAGATAAAATTAAAGCTATTAAAATATTTAACACCGATAAAATTGAATCAAGCAAACTGGAATTTTTCAAAGATGAGTTCCTCAAACTAAAGTCGATAGATCTTCCCTGTGTTATTAAACCTTATGATTATTCAAGAATATGGAATATTGATAATAATGAGTTCACCGGGGATTATTCTTTTTATACTATGGATTATCTGGAGGGGGATCCCCTAAAAAATTATGAATTTACTAATAAAAAGGAAAAAGCGAATATATTCAAAAAAATACTGTTCTATCTGAAATACTTACATGAAAATAATATAGCCCACGGTGATTTGAGTGACAGCAATATATTCATCACAAAAGATAAAGAGATATTATTTATTGATTTAATGTATTACGGTGAAATTGATACCGATAAAGAGCAGTTTAATATTTTATCTAATAATTATAATCTGGATTTAGAATATGAATCCGATGTTACTATTTCGGATTCTGATTTTTTTGAAATTTTTAAAAAAAGATGGACCCCAACAATTGTATTTAATAATAAATTAAAAAAGGATATCCTGAACAGGGTAGATTCTATAAATAAGAACCATGATAGTTCCAATATTATAAATTTCAAAAACTTTAATTACGATTTTTTTAATTTAAATAAAAATTATCTAAGAACAATATATCAGATAAATAACTACAAAGTTATTCCAGTTGAAGTATCCCAGAAGCCCTTTTCATTTGTATTTGAGATAGCCGAATTTTTAAAAAATAGTTTATTTTATGAGGATATCTACAAAAATAATAAAAAAGATATTGATAAAATTGTTGAAAATAAGATTTATGAGGATCAAACATTAAATTTTCGTATAATTAAGGGTTTTACCAAGAAGCTCTTAGAAGAAATTTGTTTTTTAAAACCGGTAGTTATTATATGTGAGAAATATAATTATATAGATGAGGAATCAAGAAATTTATTAAAATTTATCAATGAAAAGTTAAAATCCAGGAATTTGACATTTATAATTAATTCTAAAGAAGATTTGGATGCAAAAGTTGAAAATACGGATTTTGACTATTTTACAATAGATATAAATCCATCTGAAGATAAATATGTGGATGAAAATTTGAAGAAACTTAAAAACCTGTTTTATCACAAAAATATAAATAGTATTTTAAATATTTTAAAAGAAGAGAACTATACTGATATCTTTACAATTATCAATCATATTATTAATTATGCTGATAAATACCGGGATAGAGAAGAACTTGACTTAAATAAAATTCCAATTAAAAAAATTGTATATTCAAAAAATTATTTTATTGACTCACACTTTGATGGAAAATATAAGAAGTTGTTTGCTTATATATCGCTTTTGAGTAGTCCCGTAAAAGTAAATTATTTAAAAAAATTAATTTCGGATAACATAGAACAGATGATAAATTATCTGATTGATAACAAAATAGTAAAGTATTATGAGAGTGATAAAATAGGATTTAAAAACATAAAACTTGCTGATTATGTAAAAGAAAAAATAATAGAGGATTCCGATTTTAAGAATATTTTAAATTCTATAATTGATTTTCATGAATCAAACAGGTCTTCTCTGGATTACAACGATTGTATAGAATATTTGAA
>CAZMFS010000262.1:0-3355 GCA_964565585.1 uncultured bacterium | reverse complement strand
TGGAAGAAGAGGAATATCCTGAGGAAGAGTCTATTGAAGAAGATTTCGTAGGTGAAGTTTCAGAAGATGAAGAATTTATTGAAGCAACAGAGGAAGCTGACATTGAAGCCGAAAAGCAACTTGAATCTGAAAGTGAAGAGGCTGTTGTGGAAAAACAATCAGAGGAAGCTGAAGTTGAAAAACAGACTACAGAAGAGAAAGAAGAAGTTCAGTTATGCCCGGAATGTGAGGCTGAAAATCCATCAATGGCTAAATTTTGTCTAAGTTGTGGAGCGAAACTTGAAACACCCCAAAAAGAGGAAAAAAAGAATATTTGTCCCGAATGTGGAACTGAAAATTTAGAAAATGCCAAGTTTTGTATGGTATGCGGTACAAATTTAACAGAAGAACCTTCTGCAAAAGAAGAACAAAAGGATAAAAAAGAAGCAGAAGAAGAAAAAATAAAAGAAACTGAACAATACAAAGTAAAGGTAAAATATGATAAAAATAATAAATTTAAATATAGATTTGTAAAAAACAAAATCAATGAGGTTAAACCGGAAATAAACGATAATGAACTCGAAACGTTGATGAGTAATAATAATTTTGTTTTATCAATTCCTGCAAGCAAATTCAAAGATTTCAAAATGGAATTAGAGGAACTTGATTGTGAAGTTAATAGAATAGATGAAGGCCAGGCTAGAACAAATGAATCTGAAAAAGAAACTACAAAGGAAGTAAAAAAAGTTCAAAAAGTTTATGTGGTAATTAATGAATTACCCGAGGAAGATGAAAATTGGCAATCAAAATTTGTAAGTATGCTAAATGCTATGAGACCTGATATTACCAAAGATGAGGCTGAAAAAATTTCTGAAGGAGAAGAGAAGAAGATTGAGGTGAAAAATAAAGAGGATGGAGAACAGCTCAGTAAAGTATTGTCTGCATTAAACTGCAAAACAGAGATTATTGAAAAAAAAGAAGAGATAAAAACAAAAGATGAAACGGAAGAATCTAGTGATGATAAACAAAAAGAAAAAAAAGAAGAAGAAAAAGAAATAGAGCAGGAGCTTGAAAGAGAAATGCAGGCTAAAATGAAAGAAAAACAAAAAGAAACAAAAGAAGAAACTGAAGAAGAAAAAGAAGAAGTAAAAGAAGAGGAAAAACCTAAATTCTTAATTTTATCCGGTGTTGATAAAAACAACTGGGTTGTAAGAGAAAGACTTTTGGAAAAACTTGTTCAGATGTATCCAAATATGACAAGAGATATTGCTGAAGGTATTGTTACTCAACCTGTAGTAAAATTAAGAGTTAAAAATCTTAAGGAAGCAGAAAAATACAAACCCGAATTTGAAGATATGGGTTGGAATACAAGAATAGAAGATGTATCAAAGATGCTTAAAGCAAGGAAAGCACAGAAAAATAAGAATGTTAATGTGCAAAAGAGAAAGCAGATACATCAGGCTTATCTTAAAAGAGAAAAGAGTAAAAGAAAAAATATACTAACCACAATATTAATAGCAATTTTTATACTGGGAATTGGATATTTTGTTTATTCCAGCTTCTTTGTCGCTCATAATTATATGTTGGTAGAAGCAGATGTTGGTAACAGCGAGGTGGAACTTTCAACAAGCGGTAATCCTGTGGTTCATTTAAGAAAAAATCCAAGAATGGATTCTAGCAGGGTAGGAGTACCTATACAGGTTGGATCTGTTCTGGAACTTGAACGGGAGGAGCCTATTGCTGTAGGTGGATATCAATGGTATGAGGTAAAAGTTCCTGGTGTTAGAGGTAGAACCGGGTATATAAGAGGAGATATTGTGATACCATCAGATAAGGACGGAAATCCAGTCTCGGAATCTCCATAAGAAAAAGAATGTAAATTATGCATAAGAAGGCATTATTTACATTATTAATTTGTATACTTTTATTTTTTACTGTTGATACTTTTGCTTCTTTTGGGAAAAATAAAGTTAATTATGAGCAATATAACTGGAAAGTTTATGAATCAAAAAATTTTAATTTATATTATTATCCCTCTGAAAATAATATTGTTCGTAAAGCTATTCCTCTAATAGAAAAAACCATAAAAGAATATAAAAATTTCTTTTCAATAACTGAGAAGCTCAAGATACCAATTATTATATATCATAATGTCTATAAGTTTAGAGAAACTAATATAATACCTTATATATTACCCGAAGGAGTTGGAGGTTTTACTGAATTTTCCCGTGGAAGGGTGGTAATTCCTTTTAATGGATCATTAAATGAATTAAAACATGTTTTGAGACATGAACTTGTTCATAGCTTTATCCTAATGAAGTTATTTCAGATAGATTCAAATAATAGAGATAGTAATATTAATTTACCTTTGTGGTTTCATGAGGGACTTGCAGAATATTTATCAGTAAAATTTCCTCGTGAGGATCGTGTTTATTTGAGTACGGTATTGAAAAACGATCAATTTGTTCCTTTAGAAAACATTGGCAGGATTTCAGGAACTTATTTAATGTATAAACAAGGACAGGCATTTGTTGCTTATCTTGTTGAACACTACGGTATGAATATTATTCAAAAGTATTTTGATACAATGTTTTTGTACCCCACATTTGAAAAAGCATTATCCAGTATTTGTGGAAAAAGTTATGAACAAATAAGTTATAGTTATGAAATATGGCTAAAAAATAATTTTATTTTTAATTCTGAGAATTATGATAATATTTATGATAGCTGTAAAAAAATTAAGAAGGAAATATTTAGATATTATAAAATAAATGAAAACAAGTCGATATATATTACTAATAAATGGGGATATATTGATATTTATAAAAAAACTAATGAAGACAGTAACCGAATATTTCGCATAGGGAACAAATCCGATTATGAATATCTTTCTATAAAAAATATGCCTATCCATAATAATAATAATAATTTATATCTTGGCGTCAAATATAAAAATAAAGATATAATAGTAGTTTTTAATGTTGAAAAAGAAAAAGTTGAGAAAAAAATTACGACTATTCCGGATATTAGAATTATATATTCATTAAATTTTAGTAAAAATAATCTATACATTTCTGGATTGGGGGAAAACGATAAGAATTATCTTTATAAATATAACATAAGTAAGGATCAATTTTATGAGCTTATTGAAACTGAAAATTCGATAAACAATTTTTCCGTATACGATAATAAAATTTGCTACTCTTCAGAATACGGTGTAAATGGTTATAAAAAGATATTTTTGTATAATATGGTTAATAATACAATAAAACAAGTTACTTTTGGAAAGTGTAATGATTATTATCCTATATATAATGATGATGGGAACATTATATTTTTATCCGATAGAGATAATATAACTAGCTTATATAAGATT
>CAZMFS010000261.1:0-3360 GCA_964565585.1 uncultured bacterium | reverse complement strand
TCTTTTCTTGAAGCATTAATTAACTCATCAATTGTTTTAAAATTTTGAGCAAGAAGCTGTGCACCTTTCTTACCGATATAAGGAATACCTAAAGCATTTATAAATTTAGAAAGATTTATTTTTTTACTTTCTTCAACACTTTTTCTTAAATTGCTTACTGATTTTTCTCCTAACTTTTCAAATTTTTTTAACTTTTCATAATTCATTGTAAATATATCCGAATATCTTTTCAAAATACCTTTATCAACAAATTTATCTATCCATTTTTCACCTAAATTCTCTATATCCAACCCATCTTTTGATGCAAAATACCTTAACCTACCTTTTATTTGAGCAGGACATTGAAAATTCGTGCATCTATAAGCCACTTCATCATTAATATTAACAACTTTACTTCCACATACAGGGCAATTATCAGGCATTCTAAACTTTATTTCGTCTCCCGTTCTTTTTTCCTTGATTACTTTTACTACCTGAGGTATTATTTCGCCGCTTTTTTCAATCAAAACATGATCATTTATTCTTATATCTTTTCTCTTTATTTCATCAATATTATGAAGAGTTGCCCTTTTCACAGTTGTTCCTGCTAAATTTACAGGTTTTAGCTCAGCTACAGGAGTCAAAACACCTGTTCTTCCAACCTGTATTTTTATATCCTGGAGTTTAGTAACTACTCTTTCAGCAGGAAATTTATAGGCAATACTCCATCTCGGGTTTTTCATTGTGGAACCAACCTGGTTCTGATAATTAAAATTATTTAATTTAACCACAATTCCATCAATAAGGTAATTAAGATCCTGCTTTTTTTCCTCCCAGTATTTGCAGTAATCCCAGACACCTTCTATATCTTTTACCATTTTGTAATTGGGATTAATCCTAAAACCATGACCTTTTAACCATTCCATAAGACCATTCTGAGATGTTACTTCTATGTTATCCAATCTTCCTACAGCATAGAAAAACACATTTAATTTTCTTTCTGCCACCTTTTGAGGATCCTGTAATTTAAGAGTTCCTGCTGTTAAATTTCTCGGATTTGCAAACTCTTCCTTTCCGTTATCAATTCTTCTCTGATTTATCTTCTCAAAATCTCTCAGGTCTATATATACTTCTCCTCTAATTTCCTGAATTCCTTCTGTTTCAATATTTAACGGAACATACGGTATAGTTTTTATATTTGCCAGCACATCATCACCGACTTCTCCATCTCCTCTGGTGGCTGCATGAGTCAAACGTCCGCTCTCATAGATTAGATTTATACTTACTCCATCTATTTTATGCTCACAAACATATTTAAATTCTTCAACATTCAATAATCTTTTCAACCTGTCATCAAAATCAATTAAATCGTTATAATTATAAGTATTATCTATAGAAAGCATGCTAACATAGTGAGATACCTTTGGAAATTCCTCCGTTAAATCAGAACCTACTCTTTGAGTGGGTGATTCCTCGGTAACCAATTCGGGATATTTATCTTCCAGATTTTCAAGCTCGTTCAACAATTGGTCAAATTGGTAATCCGATATTTCAGAAACTCCATCTACATAATATCTTTTGTTATAATAATTAATTTTTTGCCGTAATTTTTTTATTCTTGCTTTTGCTTCTTCAAAATCCATAAATACTCCCATTTCCTTTATTAATTTTAGCATCTAGAAAGGGTTCATTCAATTAATTAATTGAAACAGCTAAGATGATTTTACATCAGACATCGCAGCAAAAAGTACCTACAAAGAATAAAAATCATTCCCACGAAGATTTAAAAATCACTATCGTGGTTTTCGTAACTCGTTATTCGAGGTTCGTTATTCGATAAACATTATTAAACCTAATCCTTTAGAAGAAAAAATTAAATGTATATCATTGAAGAATTTGAGATAACATCTTTGCATTAACAGAAATTTTCGTTATTACAAAATAGCATTAATGGAAATTTCCTACGGATATGAAATTATTTTATTGAATCTTAGTTCAGGAATCTTCTAAAGCACTTTTATAATAAATCTCTATCGAGATTTTCCTTATTCGTTATCCTATATCGAGATGCGATTTTTCGAAGTTCGAGCTTCGATGGTTTAACCCTAACTGACTGGACAAAAAAAAGTAATATAGTTAAAAGATTCTGAACAAGGTCTGGTTGACTACAGAAAAATTTTATAATAATTATTAATCAGCCTTAAATAGTTTAATCTTTTATTAAAGAGTACAAGGTATTTCCTCAAATATACAAACTTTAAAACCATACTGCTTAAATGTTTGGATATAGCCATACCATTTAAACCTATTAATAAGTAGTTGATAAATCATATTTGGAAGCAGTAAATCTGTAAAAATTGCGAATACTTTTTACAGATTCTTATATTTCTTCAATATTGTATCAAAAAGCTTCTGCTTAAAATCATAATCTATAAACTTGTATATATCCAAGAGATGCCCTTTGTTGGTTATCCTTGCAGGTGCCTCAATTTTAAGCTTTTCATTCCCGTCATCTTCTTTAAGAGCTATAACTTTCATATCTTTTAAAACTATTGAATCATTGACCTTTATAGTCACATATGCCTTAACATTTCCATTGTTCAAAGCTTTTGTGATAACAATATCATCTTCATCAATTTCTATACTCTTTTCTTTTTCTTTTTCTTTTTTTATTTTTTTTCTTAATTTAATTATATAATACAATCCGGCAAGAATTAATAAAACCAGTATTGCTATTAAAATCCATAAATAAACCATTATATATTCTTTTCCTCTGTTAATGCTTCAATATATTGCATTCTTTCGTATTCCTGTGGAAAATCACTTTCCGATTGACTTAAAAGACCTCTAAAGTCCTCAAGCTTATCATAATTATGTCTTTCCATCCAACTAACTACAAACTCCTTAATTTTACCAATCTGTTCAAATCCATTTTTATATATTGTAGAACATAACTGCAGCACATTAGCCCCTGCCAATACTTGCTTTATTGCATCAGGTCCCATATGTATTCCCGTAGTAGCTGCAAAATCTGATTCAATTTCCGATGATAGCAATGCAATCCATCTTAACGAATTCGAGAGTTCATCTGCACTACTTAAATGATTCCCGGCTTTAAGCTGAAGGTTCTCAATATCAACATCAAACTGATAAAATCTATTAAATAAAACAAGTGCATCCGCTCCTCTAACACTTAACTTGTCTGCTAAATTTTTAAATGCAGTAAAATAAGGACCGATTTTTAATGCTATCGGTATATCGATTTTATCTTTTACTTTTTTTAATATCTCTATATATTTAGATTCTACAAAGCTGCTATCAATATCTACATCTGTTGGCAAAAAAGATATATTTAATTCAAGTCCATCTGCCCCGGCTTTT
>CAZMFS010000260.1:0-3389 GCA_964565585.1 uncultured bacterium | reverse complement strand
CACCATAAATTTCAGGCATATCCTGTCTTCTTTTGTAATTATTTTCTTCAATAAAATCAACCAATTCTCCATTCCCATCAATCTTCTTCATATTATAAGGCATAATATCAGGTTCAGTAATAGATATTATAGAATCTTTTCTTTTATTTTTCATCAATTCTATTACTTCATCAATATGTTTCTCTTTTCTCAATGGAGAAGTTGGTTGTAATAATAAAAGATAATCATAGTTCTTACCCTGATATTTTTTCATCCAATTAAGAGCATGTATTGCTACTGAAATACTTGTTGCTTTATCAGTAGCATATTTAGCTGGTCTCAAAAAAGGTACTTTTGCTCCATATTTTTTTGCTACATTAGCTATTTTTTCTGAGTCAGTTGAACATAGTATATTTTCTTTTTTTAAATATTTAGAACTTAAAGCAGCTTCTATTGTATAGGCAATTAATGGCTTTCCATTTAATTCTTTTATATTTTTCCCAGGTAACCCTTTAGAACCAGCTCTAGCAGGAATTAATGTAAGAATTTCCATATAAACTCCTTTATAAATTGTCAATATCAACAAATATTTTTTGACATGAATTTTCCCAAATTGTTTTTTCACACATAATATCAAAAAACTTTTTGCTACTGTTACCATTTCCATAATGGTAAGTTGATTTTAGTGACATATTTTCTGCTTTAGAAATTGATTTTAATATTTCATTTTTAGAATTATTTACATCAATAACCCCTTTACTCTTTTTCCTGTTATTTTGTCTATCTCCAACATTAATGCATGGTAATCCATACACTCCAGCTTCTCTTATACCAGCACTGGAATTCCCTATTATAAAAGAAGCATTTTTTAATAAAGTAAGAAAATATTTAAACCTTATTGATGGATACAATCTGAAATTATTATACCGTTCTAATCTTTTTATTTCTTTATAAATAATTTCAGCCCCCTCATCATTATTGGGATGAATAACAACATAATTCTTTTTGGATTCGATTAATGCATTAACAACTTCATTGATATTTTTCTTTAATGAAGATATTTTGGTTGTTACTGGATGATATATAAAAATACTATATTTATTAAAATCTATATCATATCTCTTTTTCACATCAATTAAAGATGGTAAATCATTAGAAACCATTATATCAATATCAGGAGATCCTATAATAAATATATTTTCATCCTTTTCACCTAATTGGATTACTCTTTTCTTTGCTTTTTCATTGGCTACAAAATGAAAATGAGATAATTTTGTTATAGAATGTCTAATTGATTCATCTATCGTTCCAGATACTTCTCCTCCTTCGACATGAGCAACTAAAATATTATTAAAGGCACCGACGATTGCACCTGCTAGTGCTTCCAATCTATCCCCATGTACCACGATCATATCTGGTTTAATCTCATTAATATAATTGCTAAAACCCAATATTGTATTTGAAAGTATTTTATCCATTTTAGTTTCATTCGATTGATTAATATACTTATAAATATTACTATATCCTTTTTTTTCAACTTCTTTATAGGTTGAACCATACTTAGATAATGTGTGCATCCCCGTAACAAAAACATAACATTTAAAATTATCAGAATTTTCAATTTTTTCCATAAGAGGATTCATTTTCCCAAAATCTGCCCTGGTACCTGTTAAAAAAACAACCTTTTTATTCATTATCAATCATACTCCATTTTAATTGCTTTCCTTTTTTAACATCAACATTAGCTTTTTTACCTATCAAATTATTATAATCTTTTGCTTTAATTTCTCCATTACCAGGTCTTTTCACCCAAATATTATCCATGGAAAATTTTTCTCCTTTTTTTATATTATCAATAGTTACTACACTAGCATAAGCAAAATCTATTGTAGGTTGTTCTCCTTTAAGTATTTTTTTTCTTCCTCCAAGTGCTTTATATATTGCCTTACTGCCTTTTATTAATTCTTTTAACTCTTCAGGGTTAATTGATATTGGAACATCAGGTCCAGACCATGATTTATCTGAAGTAAAATGTTTCTCAAGTATTGAAGCTCCTAAAGACACAGCGCCTAACGCTGTATAAATTCCTATTGAATGATCACTTAATCCTAAAACTGCCTCAGGAAAGTTTTCAGATAAATCCTTCAAGGCTCCTAAGTTTACTTTTTCATATGGTGTGGGATACATAGAAACACAATGAAGTATCCCATAATTAATATTTTTTTCTTCCAATATTCTTACACTTTTTTTAATATTATTTAAATCATTCATCCCTGTACTTAAAATTATTGGCTTTCCAAATGAAGCAATATGTTCTATTAATGGATAATTATTACATTCTCCAGATCCAATTTTATATGCTGAAATGTCCATTTCTTCAAGAATATCCGCAGCAGCTCTAGAGAATGGTGTACATAAGTAAATTAACCCTAATTTTTCAGCATAATTCTTCAGCTCAACATGTTCTTCTTTAGTTAAAGCACAACGCTCCATTATATCCCATATTGATTCATTAGCATTACCAGGAATTACTTCTTTTGCATCTTTACTCATTTCATCTTCAACTACATGCATTTGAAATTTAACACATTCAGCACCACTTTTATATGCGTCATCGATCATCTTTTTAGCCTTATCAAATTGACCTTCATGATTTATTCCAATTTCTGCAATAACAAATGGTTCATAATTCTTACCTATTTTTCTTCCTTCTATTTCAATATCCATTAAGACCTCCTTCAATATGAGATACTATAATTTTTTTATAAATTACTATTACATGATTCTCGGATTTCACTTCACCCCAAAAGATCCACAAACTCTACCCCGGCAAATTTATTCCTGACCTCTTCAATATCATGCTTCCAGTAAACAATCGAGCAATCCTCTCCATTAACTTGTTCGATAGAATTCTCCGTGAAATATTTTCTATCCTCTTCTTCCAGTATGGAGCTTACCAGTTCATATATTTCGCTGCTATCATTTATAAGGTAGAGATCATTTCCCTTATTCTTAACCCTCTGTGATATATTTATAATCTTTCTTTTTACATCGTTTATCGCCCTGTAGGAACTTCTCATGTATTTGAGAGTTTTCTTCGCCTTTTCTCTCATACCCTTAGGGGTGAGTATATATCTTAGATTTTTTGAATTCAACCTTTCAATTTTAACAAAACCCTTTTTGACGAATTTTTTTATTAGGTAGTTAACCATGCCCAGAGAAATGCCTGTTTCACTGGATATTTCTCTCTGAGTAACTTTATTTTTGTTCTTTAAGATTTCCAAGATATCGATTTCACTTTCATAGGGCATAAAATATTCCTTTTATAAAATCTATATAAAATCGGATAATTTTCATTTATGTAATTAGACAGGATTCTTTCAAAAGACTGCCATGTAGTATTCTTATCA
>CAZMFS010000259.1:0-3402 GCA_964565585.1 uncultured bacterium | reverse complement strand
AAATAATGATTAATATAAAACATCTGGAAAAAATTTTCACATAATAGAATATATATCAAACTATATCACCAAAAATATCCAGAAACATAGGGATAAATGTATTCTTTTTAATAATAAATAATTTAACTTTAAAAAAACATTTATTGTGGAATTTTTATTATATCTTATACACAAGGTTATAATTTTTCTTTGATTAAACTCCTGAAGGAAATATACCCAAATATATTTCCTTCAGCTAAATTTTTAAAGAAATTTCACCTATTATACTGGGTTGATATTCGCTGAAAATTCTGTTCCATTCCAGCTCATTTGGAAATATACAGTAACTTTGCTATCATCATCATACCATACTGAAGGTGATACCTGACGATTTCTGATTAATTCATAATCACTGACTGTTGTGCTTCCACTATATTCTCCACCATAAAGCTGAAAATCTTCGCATGGAGTCTGATCCTCAAATTTGAATTTAATTAGTGCAGCAGTAGTAGAATCAGGATTGAACCTAATAAATCCATAATAATAGCCGCTTTCTCTATAAATTTCCATTTTAAAATAATTGTTGTCTGTTCCCAGCGTTAGATAAACACTAACTCCTCCATCTGGATAAACAAAGAAACCATTTTCTTCCGGATCATCTGTAGCATGAACTCTAAATACATCACCTTCATATTCACCATACAAAGTTACAGTAGCAGGATCGTTACCGAAAGGATTCGGAACCTCAACTTCCCATCTGTTCTCTGATGTATTATAATTGTCAGCATTTTTCATATCTTCATAGATATCAAAAAATATTATTGGCATATATAACAAGGCATCTGATGCTCCAAAAAACATGTTATATGTATCAGGATAATCCTCATCAAATGAACTATTTGTAGCAGCTGTATCTACAGTATCAAAAGTATTGATATAATCTGTATCTGTTGCAATATCAGGCATAGTAGAAGTATCCGGACCGGTAGCAGAAGAGGAATCACTTCCACAACCCCAAAAACCCAAAACTAAAAAAACAACCATAGCCAAAACAAACACTTTCCTAAACATAAAATACCCCCTTAAATTAAATAAAAATTAATAGATTACTAATTATATAAAATATTTTTTATTTTCCAAGGTGATTATTGGTATTAATTTATAATCTTTAATTATTATTCTCGTTATTATTTACTTCTAATTTATTATTTTTTGTATTACACACTATTAATATTTGTTAATTATTTTTTCAAAGGAATAATTTTAAATTTAAAACAACAAAGCTTTTAAATTCTCTCTAAAATTTAATTAAATAGATATAATTTTAATTTTCATAAAATAGATTCAAATCATACAACTACTTCTTCATTAAAATATATTAATGATACTTTTTTATAAGCTGTAAATTTATGGCACCATGATTTGATAAAATTCATAATCAAAAACAGATCCATCCCAGCTCATCTCAAAAATTTTTAATAAATTGGATTCATCGATAAACCAATCCTCTGCTGAACAAGGTCTATCTCTAATCAATTGATAATTCTCAACAGTACTACTGCCACCGTATATACCAATATATAGCTGAAAATCCTCACATAGAGTTTTATCTTCATATTTAAACTTCACAATATAGGGATCATTTCCTTTATTTAACCTTGCAAAGCCGTAATAATAGCCACTTTCCTTATAAATTTCAAGTTTTATATCATCAGTACCTGCAATCATGAATATATAAATTCCACCATCCGGATAAATAAATAATCCTTTATCAGATTCAAAACCTGGGCCGTAAACTCTAAAAATGTCTCCTATAAATTCTCCATAAATGATTATATCTGTAGGATTTTCGGGATCATCAACCTCAGCTTCCCATCTGTCTTCGGTAGAATTATAGGTAACATCATCTTTCATAGCATCATAAATTAATGAAAATATTTTGGGATAATTTAACCAGTTCTCAAAAATATCTGAGTACGTATCGGGATAATTATCATCAAAATCACTGTTAACTGCTGCAGTGTCAAGTGTATCAAAGACGGTAATATAATCGTTACCAGCAGGATTATCGGGCAGTAAAATTTCCTCAGGACCTGTTGATGAACTACTTCCGCAACCATAAAAAAATAAAATCAAAAATACAGAAATAAAAAATATTTTTTTCAACATAGACTCCCCCCTTTCATATTAAAAAACTCAATATATCAGTATATTTAAAAATTGGTATTTAACAAGCTGATAATATCAGGTTTTTATAATTTTGAAATTAGGAACTGTCAACCTAAAAAATAAAAATACTAAGATTAAGCTGTCCTAATATATTGTTAGAAATAATTTTTTAAATAACCATACCTGATTCTAATAATTTAAATCTAAAAAAATTACTTCCTAATTTTGGAGATTTGATATTTCGAAGTTCGAGGTTTGATAAAAAATCTTTTTAACAACGAATTAACATAAATTTTCACAGACTAAAGGTTTATGTAATATTTTAATAAATTATTAAATGTAAATAGACTAAAACATTGTACGAATGTCGAGATTACAACTTTTTTATTTAAAATTTAATAAAATTAATTTATATCCTTCAGAAATTTTCATTATTTATTACATTTATGCAAATTCCGCCGGAGCAAAACGAAGTGACGGAATCTTCTGGTTTAACATTTAAATTTTTTCTTAGAAGGAATATTTTTTAATTATACCGACTATAAAACCCGGAATTTCTCCCCGATTTATTTTTTTCCTGTCGTATATTCAATATAACCGACATAATCAAAGCAATAAAAAATACTATAAAGGTTATTGTATCAACAAATCTGGCATTAAACATAAATCCGGATAATCTTTCAATAAGATACTGTATATAGGAACGGGGGAGATTTGAATGCCCCAGTTTCTCCAGTATTTCAAAATGCCACTGCGTTAACGGACAGAACCCCATCCCGTAGAAAATTCCCAGGATAAACCATGAGGCTCCGGTTAAAATCAATGTATAGAAATTTAACCTTCTTGTTTTTTTCCAAATCCAGCCGAGTACATTGAATAGAATCAATGCTGTATGGAATACTACAAAAAATATGTCGGCAGATTTATAGAGAACTTCAATAATCATAAAATCACTTTTTCCCAATTCAGAACAACTGTATTTCCATCGATATTTATAAATTTTATTATTAATTTCATTTTAATTATACTTATTTTTAACAAGTTTTAAATTATTTTTTTATAATAATCTAGTTGTAAAATTCCCCTCCAGACTGTAAGAAATATGCTATTTCACGATTTATATTATTTTTTATATTAAGTCATGCTTAAATAAGTTCCAATATTATCTACATAATTAATATTACATAATTTTTGTTTGACTTTTCTATAACATAATATAATCTTTTATTTCCCACTCCATACCTCAAAAATTCT
>CAZMFS010000258.1:0-3405 GCA_964565585.1 uncultured bacterium | reverse complement strand
ATCAATATATGAGTCTCATACTTTGGGATTCCATACTATTATCGATAATTATTTTGGAGAAGTACCTTATCAAAAGCTGAATTCTCTTGGAAATGCTTATAACATGAGAGGATTTTTGGAAGGAAGATATATCGATAAAAATAAGGCATCAATTCAAGTTGAATACAGGTATCCAATTTATAAATGGATAAGTGGGATTGTTTTTACCGGAGTTGGAGAGGTATATGATGACGGTTTTAACTTTTCAGACTTAAAAAATACTTATGGGGCAGGGCTAAGATACAACTATGATAAAAAAAAGGGGATTACGATTAGATTTGATATGGCTTTTAATCCAAAAGATTCAAAAATATATGTTAATTTCAGGGAAGCGTTTTGAAAAATCACAAAGTGATTTCTCAAATTAAGAATTAAAAATTAGAAATTGCTAATGCAATTTAGTTATTTGTGTTTGTAGTTCGGTTTCGTATAAAAAACTTCCTTAGAATATTTAAATAAAGAGTACAGAAAATTAGCCATCAAACTACCCTCAATAATTTGTAGTTCAGGCTGTAGAGAAATAGATAATTTGCATATTATATAGAAATATTGACAAAAAAGTCATGCTGATAAACCATTGTCATGAACTTGTTTCAGAATCTTCTATAATTAATTGTTATATAATTATTTAGAAGAGGTTTTGAATCAAATTCCAGACAAGTCTATTCCAAAAACAAGGGAAGGATTACTGTTTTTTAAAAAATTTAAATCTTCCTTAATTATTTGCTATTTCTTTAAAGCCTCAGCTGACAATTGAAATATGAAAGTTAGAAATTGCTTTAGTAATTATTAGTATATGATTAAGACTGAGATTGAACTTATATGTATGGATTTGAGAATGGTTTTTAAAATATTAATGATAATACCTATTTCCAAGATAGTTTTAAAATTCGTGTAAATTTGTGTTAATTCGTTTTTAGTAAAAATCGTTTCAAGATTATTGAGATATAATCAATATTACTAAGAAGGATTAAAACCAAAGCAATTGAATGAATAAACAATATTTTGTATCATACAATTTCAAATAAACTTTTAAAAAAGATTCAAAACAGAGATTAATAAAACTAATATAATTTAAAAGTTTGAATTTCATAAATAATTTTTTATCCTGTTAATAAGGGGTTAAAATATCCAACCTCGAATCTCGAGAAGTCTAATTTCGAAAAATCACGGTGGTGATTTTTATTGACATTTATTTATAATTAGTTAAATTAAAGCTGATATTAGATTTTAAAAGGTTTTATAGTTGGAAAAATATGATTATTGGGAGGGATATATCTTGAAAACAAGAAAACTAACTATTTCTGCATTGTTAATTGCATTTGGTACAGCAACATCACATTTAATTTCAATACCTGTTGGTGTTTCTAAATGCTTTCCAGTACAGCACTTAGTTAATGTTATGTCGGCTGTTATTCTTGGGCCGGTATATGCTGTTGGGAATGCAATAGCCATATCTGTTTTGAGAAATTTGATGGGTGTTGGAACAGTTCTGGCATTTCCGGGTAGTATTTTTGGTGCTTTTTTGGCTGGCATAATTTTTATTAAAACTAAAAATAAATTATTTTCTGTTTTTGGTGAGGTTTTTGGTACAGGAATTCTGGGAGCCATAGCGTCATATCCAATAGCAAAATTTCTAATCGGAAAAGAAGTTGCAGTGTTTTTCTTTGTTGTTCCTTTTCTTGTTAGCACTTTAGGAGGGAGTATAATTGCTTACATAGTTCTCAAAATTATGGAAAAGAGCAATACCCTTAATAAATGGATAGATTATGAAAATTAATTAAAGTTGAGTTGATTGTCAGAATAAAAAAACCATTTAATAATTTGATTATTAATTATAATTGTGGTCAATCTATAGCTTTTGAAAAAGAAAATATAACGGTTTTTAGCCATATAGTTTTTAAATTATCTGTTATTTATGATCTTTTTCATAATTTATGGCATATTTATGGCGCAATTTCATGCACTACTATTATTTATGGGGTCATTTCTTGCTGGAAAGATATAAATTAGTTGAAAAATTTAAAAGAGAGTTTAAAATAAAATATGATTAAATTTAATGAAAACTTTAAATAAAAATTGTTTAATTTCATAAAAGATTGGAAAATTTTTAAAAAGAAATATTAATCCTATAATGATAACTGTAGAAAGATTTTAATAGATTATGTAATTATAATATTACAATAAAGGATACCTTTAGTGTAGAAAAACCGTTTAAAGAAGATAATTTTAATATATCCCGTTATTTGATTTGATATTATTAAATCAGATGTAATAATAAAATATATACATATTAATTTATTATAATTAACAAAAATCAGTGTTTTAGTATGAGGAGCTAAGATGGTAGAAGAAAATGAAATCGTTTTACTGTTATTTGGTATAGTTGTATTTATTTTTATGATATGGAACCGAAAAAAGTTAAATAAGCTTCCACGACCTCTTTTAATATATACAGTTTATATTTTGTTTTTAGCCAGCTGGTTCGTGACAAATATTGAAACATTTATTTTTCCGTTTACTTTAAATATACTTGAACATCTATTTCAAGCAGCAGGAGGTATTGTTTTATTAACATGGACCTGGAAAGTTTTTATAAAGGGTGATACTGAAAATTATGATAATAACCGTAATTGATGTTTTTTTTACATTATCTATTTTTATAAGTATATTATTTTTATTAAAAGGATGGCAAAAAGCTTTTAGCAGGGATTCCAAAATATTACTTGGGGTATTATTTTTTTTAATATTTATACATGGTTGTATTAATGTTCTTCAGTGGTCCAATATTTTACCTGCAATAGATGTATATGGGGATTTTGTTGTAACAATTGAACCAATGATATGGATTTTCTTTTTTTACTCATTTATTCAAAATTATTCGAAAAAAAGGCTAAGGGAGAACAAGGAAAAGTATAAAAAGTTATTCTATGAAACTCCTACAGGAATACTGCATTATAATAAAAATGGAGTAATAGTAGAGTGTAACAAAAGTTTTGTTGATATAATTGGTTCTTCAAAAGAAAAATTAATAGGATTTAATATGCTTAAACAGTTAGAGAATGAAGAACTTTTAAAAGAGGTTAAAAGGTCATTAAGTACAGGCAAAGGTCGATATGAAGGCAAATATACATCTATTACAGGAAATAAAACTACTATTATAAAAAGTATATTTAAAGGGGTAAAAGATGACAATAATAATATAAAATCGGGAATTGGCTTGATTGAAGATATTACCGACAGAAAAAAAGCAGAAGAAAATTTGAGAAATACTATCGAATATGCACCGTTTCCAATAATGCTACATGCAGAAGATGGAGAAGTTCTTAAAATAAATAAGACATGGGAGGATTTAACAGGATACAC
>CAZMFS010000257.1:1431-3405 GCA_964565585.1 uncultured bacterium | reverse complement strand
TGTTAATGAAACCGGAAGAAAAAGAACTATAAATAGAAGGAAGATAAATTATGATAAATTACAAACTGAATTAAAAAATAATAAAGATAGGAAAAATGAATTGCTTGAAAACTATGTTTATTTACTTAAATTAAGAAAAAAACAGCCAGCTTTTCACCCCAATGCAAATTTTGAGACTATCAAAGTTAAAAAAAATGTTTTTGGGATTAAGAGATGGAATAATAAGCAGAATCTTTTCTGTTTTATTAATATCTCGGGGGAAAAACAGCAACTTAATCTTAGAAAACTATGTGGAGAACAAAATTTTGAGGATAAAATAACGGGTATCCATTATTCTGAAAAGATAAATTTGAAAGCTTATCAGGCAGTTTGGCTTGAACCAGCATAATATATTTTATGATTTTCATAATAAGATTGTAAGGAGAAGGTATGATATTGTTAAAAAATGCAAATATTTACGGTCCTGAATTTTTAGGAAAAAAAGATATTTTAATAGAGAATAACATTATTGGTGAGATTGATAGTGAAATTGAACTAAATAGTAATATAAAAAATTTTGAAGTGGTAGATGCTGATGGGGATTATGTTTTTCCCGGCTTTATTGATAATCATGTTCATATATGTGGAGGTGGTGGAGAAGGCGGGTTTACAACAAGAGTTCCTCCGATAAATTTGTCAAGTATTGTAAAGTCGGGTGTAACTACTGTAGTAGGATTGCTTGGAACCGATGGTGTTACAAGAACTATTGAGGACCTTGTAGCAAAAGCTAAAGCTTTAAATGAAGAGGGAATTACCTGCTATGTTTTAACCGGTTCCTATAAGGTTCCTCCAATAAATTTAACAGGAAGTATAAATAAGGATATTGTTTTTATTGATAATATTATTGGAACGGGAGAAATAGCAATTGCCGATCATAGATCTTCCCAACCCTCATTAGAAGATATAAAAAAACTGGTTGCAGAAACCCGAAGAGCCGGAATGATTTCTAATAAAGGAGGGGTAGTTAATTTTCATTTAGGAAAGGGTGAAAACGGAATAAAAATGCTTGAAAAAGTAGTAGAACAAACAGAAATACCGTTTTCAAATATTTTACCAACTCATGTTAATAGAAATAAAAAAACTTTAAAACAGGGGTTCGAATATGTAAAAAAAGGTGGGTTTATAGATTTAACTGCTGCTTCGGTGGATGAAGAAAGTAGAGATGCTAAAGCTGAAAGTGTTGCTAAAATTTTAAGTTCTTATATTGAAGAAGGACTTGATATTTCAAATATTACAATAAGCTCTGATGCACAGGGTAGTTTGCCAAAATTCGATGAGCAGGGGAATTTAAATGAGTTAAAGTCAGCAAACATGGATTGTTTGTTCGAATTTTTTAGAAAGTCAGTGCTTGAGTTTAATATCCCTTTTGATAAAGCACTAAAACCTCTAACTTCTAATGTTGCCGATATTCATAAATTGGCAAATAAGGGATATATTAAGAAAGGTAATGATGCTGATCTTATAATAGTAGATAAGGATAAGTTAAGCCTGGAATCAGTAATAGCTAAGGGTAAGTTTTTAAAAAATAAGAAGGAATTGAAAAAAGGAGTTTTTGAGGATTAATTCCTAATTATATATAATGATATATATTCTTGAATTATAAAACTATTATGCTATCTTATAATAAAGGGAGGAGGTTAAACATGTCCGAAAAAGAATTCAAAGATAGAGTAAATAAGGTGTGGTCGAAAGTTAAGAAAATTAGCAAGGAAGCTTATGAAAAAAGCAAAGAGTATGCAATTATAGCAGAATTAAAAATAAAACAGAAAAGTTTAGAAAAGAATAAAGCTAATCTTTTTAAGGAGATGGGAGAAACAGTATTTGAACTTATAAAATCAGAAGAGAAAAATATTGAAGACAAGGAACAAATTCAATGCGCCGAGACCATGAAGGTTTCCGCGAAGGGCTTCCTGTTCATTGACGCTTTCATTCTGA
>CAZMFS010000257.1:0-1421 GCA_964565585.1 uncultured bacterium | reverse complement strand
CGTATAATATTGTATTTTTGTAAAAAAGCAAATGGAACAAATTTTATTCAGGTATAGAGATATTGAGGAAATTAACGATGAGATAAATGAAGTTATGCTTGAGATAAAAAGGGTAAAGGAAGAATATAACCTAAAACAGGAAGAGATTGAAAATATTGAAATTAAAGATGAAGAGATAGAGGATGAAGAAAACGAGAATGACAAAAAAGAAAAGACTGAAGATAAGGAGTAGTTTAATAGGGAGGAGATTTTAAAAATATGGAAAGAAAAGAAGCTAAAAATCTTCTTAAAAAACATCTCAATCAAAGGAATTTATTAAAGCATTGCTATGCAGTGGAAGCTGCTATGAGAGAGTTTGCAAATTTCTATGATGAAAATGAAAAAGAATGGGGGATTGCTGGATTGCTACATGATATTGATTATGAGTACACTAAAGATAATCCAGACAAACATGGTCTAAAAGCTGAAAAAATAATAAAAAATGCAGGCCATGAACTTGATGAAAAAATTATAAATGCTATAAAAGCTCACGGGGGAAATTATCCCAGAAAAACTAAAATGGATAAAGTCTTACATTCTGTTGACCCCTTAACAGGATTAATTGTTGCATCAGCTTTGATGCATCCCTCTAAAGATATAACTAAAATGAAAACTGATTTTGTTTTAAGAAGGTATGATGAGAAGAATTTTGCAAAAGGAGCCAATAGAGATACTATTGAAAAATGTAAAGAGTTTATGCCTCTTGAAGATTTTGTTTCTCATACTCTAAAGGCTATGCAAAATATTAATGATGTTTTAGAGTTATAGGAGGAAAAAATGAAAAAAATTTTAATAGTAGTAATAATGTGTGTTGTTTTTGTCTCAGTAATGAATGCTGAGATTAAGTTTAATGGTTGGGCTCCTAAAGTGGGATATAATTTTGATACTGAGGATACATCTTTAGGTGCTGATATTAATCTGAATACAATAACAGAAGATATTTATTTCGTACCTCAGGTGGAGCTTGATTTTTTAGGTGATTTGAAAAAGTTTGGCATTGGGACCTCTTTTCAATATTATGTTGATATTAAAAAGGTAGATGCTTATATAGGAACAGGTGCTGATATTATCCATATGGATTTTGATAATGATGTGGGATCTGGGAGTGATACCAGTTTTAAGCTTCATTTTTTAGGAGGATTTCAGTTTAATGTAACAAAAGATTTTAATATGTTTACCCAAATAAAAACAAGATTTATTGATAATAGCGATACAACTATCTGGTTTGGGGTTTATTTTTAATTAAAATTTTCTAAAGTGGGTTTTCACCCACTTTTACTTTTCTTTTATTAGTTTCAAATTTTAAAAGCATCATTTTTTTTAGATGAATTTTCTAAAATTCTAGATTAAAAATATTCAAATAATTACTAATAAAACAGCAA
>CAZMFS010000256.1:0-3411 GCA_964565585.1 uncultured bacterium | reverse complement strand
TATTATGTATCGATGCACTTTGTGCACCTTCATATAATAACGTTCGAAGTATCTTATTTCCTCTTTTAGTTATTGTACTTCTTTTGTCCACACTTTTACCTGATTTGTGTATTGAAGGATCCAGTCCTGCAAATGCTACTACTTTTTTTGCACTACTGAAACTACTAAAATCATCACAATAAACTATTATTGCTGCCGATATTTTTAACCCTATTCCCATAATACTTGTCAATAAAACATAATTATTTCTATAGTTTCTTCTTAGTATTTCATCCATTTTTTTTTCTATTTCTTTCAGCTTTGTATTTAAATATTTTATTGTTTCTTCTAAATTTTTGATCATTTCTTTGCCCTCTCTATAAGGATATTTGTTAAATGATTCAATCATCCCCCTTAGTTGCGATTTTTGCTTTTATAACCTTCTGAAGCTACTAATAAAGTTTTTAATTTTGTTCTTTCCTTATTGGAAATCTCATATTCTTTTGTTTCAGTTTCATATCCATATTTAGCTATTATTGCTGCATCTATTTTATCTGTTTTAGCTCTATTTGCAGTGTATTTCGCATACTGTTTTACTTTATATGGATCTACTACAGAAACCTTAAATCCGCATTCCTTAGCAATGTAAGCAGCTTTTAAATGGTATGTACCTGTTGATTCTACAGTTATTTTGTCAACATTTTGGTTGTTTTTTAAATATCTTCTTAATGTTTTATTATTGTTATTAATTTTAACTTCTTTGCTAAAATTATTACCATCATAACTTTTTATAACTAAATCTTTTTTACTTACATCAATACCCATTGACAACATATCTATACCTCCTTATATTTAATAAGAAGTAATAAATGAGAAACTCTTTGAGGTCTATCATGGCGTGCTTAGTACAGGCTTTTAAGCCTAAAGTGCTATTCAGACTTAAAAGAGCAGGAAAGAGAGACCAACATTACGAACGTCTTTTTATGACAATGACGTGTCAGGGTCTTTATCTCTTTCCCTCATTTATTACTTATACATACAAAATATAAGTAATTAAATGATCTCATTCAAGTCCTTCTTACTTCTTTAATATACACCATGACATACAAAAATTGCTATGCAATTTTTAGTCTAAGTTAAAGCTAAAGTTCAAATAAAAAAAACCCGCCCGAAAATAATTCGGACGGGATAACGAGGTGTGTTTGTTGTTTGGTATGAGAAAATCATTTGATAAAACGATATGTTTAAGAAAAAATAACAAGAAGATTAGTTCAAAGAGAATAATCACGGGGCTTAAGGGGGTATTAATTTTGGGACTTAATACCTACTATATAAGGAAGATGTTTCCCTTATAAAAAACCCGTGATTATCCAACTTTATTAAGTATAAAACGAATGCAAAAGCTGAGAAGGTGAGGTTTGCAGGTAATCGATCATTAAAAAGAAACTAATTATGTATTACAACCCACTAGTAAATAAAATAGATTATGAAAACCACTCAAAAACCATTTTATTTTTTTTAATCTACTTGTTAGTATAATGGAAAATATTTGTATCGTCAATACAAATCAAGAAATTTTTGTTAAAAAATTTCCTACGACAATTTTTACTGCCCTTTAAACCCAAGAACAATCTTAAAAGTTTTTAGAAATATTTTGAAATCCAGAAAGAAGCTCTGGTTTTTGATATAGTAGAGATCGTACTGAAGCTTATGAATTGTATCGTAGGTATTTGCCCCGTAGCTGTAGTTTATCTGAGCCCATCCGGTAACACCGGGGCGAACATTGTGCCTCTTATTATAATAGGGGATCTCTTCTGTATACTTATTTACAAGGGGAGCCTGTTCCGGTCTCGGTCCTATGAGATTCATATCTCCCTTGATAATATTTATAAACTGGGGAAGTTCATCAATCCTTAATTTTCTCATTACTCTTCCAAATTTTGTAATTCTTGGATCCCTGTCGTTTTTAGGATTATTATCAACATTGTTATTTTCATGTATCTTCATGCTTCTTAATTTATATATATTAAATGTATTTCCGTGCTTGCCTATCCTTTTCTGTATGAAAAATACCGGTCCGGAGGATTCCAGTTTGATAATCAATGCAGATAGTAAAATAACCGGTGATGTTATCAATAATGCAACTGTTGAAAAAGTAATTGCAAACAATCTTTTACAAATTCTATACAGACCCTTTTCCAGCCTCCTGTTTTCAATTTCTTTGAGCATGTTTGTAATCCCGATATCATCAAGATAGAGAACCGGAATCTTATTTTTAAGAGTTTCAAATATTTCATCTATATAAAGAAGCTGTTGCTCGGTCATACCGCTATCCAAAAGTTTTCGTATTGCTTTTTTTTCATTTCTATCAATGATAATTAAATCATAGGAGTTTTTCTCAAGAATACTTTCTATCCGGGCTATTTTACCAAGACATTTATACTTTCGTAATATTTCTGACTTATCTTCCTTAATACTGTCCCCCTTATATATCTGTAAATGTTCACGGGAACCATTTAAGGCAACATATCCCTTAATATTAAAATTTAAATGCTTTGCTGAATGTATTAATCTCCCGGCAGCACGCTGAGACTTGCCATTTCCAACTATTAAAATATTTTTTCTATCATAATAATCCAGAATTAATTGAATAGTATAAACGAGAATAATAAAACCAAAAAGAAATATTACATTTTTAACAAAAACTTTAATAAATACATGCTCTAAAAATACTGCCTTTAATCCCGAAACCATTACAAGAGAGGCGAAAAAGCTCAATACTATCTTTTTAAATAGATAGATTTTATCATATATCTCATTTACCTTAAAAAAGTCAAAGATATAAAGAGAAATACCCCATGATACAAAATATATGATAAAATCCATCCAGTAATGCAGCCCATACAGAAACTGATCCAAAAGATTTCTTGCAACAAAAATGCCTATAAGTGAAACAAACATTACAGAAAGCAGTAAATTCAACTTTACTTTCTTAATACGAGTTACCATCTTTCCCACCTTTATTTATATTATTCTTCATGCTTTTTGTAACTATTCTGCCCTAAATATGTGTTTATATAAGCAAATACTTATTTTATATTATAAATACAACCATGCTATTTATTAGTATAACGAATGATATTTGATTGTCAAATAGATAAATCACTTCGTGAATTTTTGAGTAACGGAAGTTATACATAAAAACGATTTCTAGTAATGAGTGACGGATGTGATTCCCTAGAAGCTATTCCAGGTAATGAGTTTTGCATGTTATTCCGCTGAAGAAAAATATTTAAAAGTAACCCCAAAGTAGCTCTTGAGATTACTTCGTCAGATTTTTGAAAAATCTTCCTCGTAATGACATAATATAATTACTGAGTATTAGGTTTGTTGTTCGTAGTTCGTGTTCGAAAAAACATTTAAAAGTATTTA
>CAZMFS010000255.1:1263-3445 GCA_964565585.1 uncultured bacterium | reverse complement strand
TTAATTTATTCTTCTGAGGTATCGCATCCAAACTTTGTGAGATGTGCGATGTTCCGATGTGCGTTGACAAAGTCCTCCCATTAAGAATTACTTCCGGAACTTGACTTTGTCTCACCAGCTCCTGCGAACAGGATGAAGGCTTTCAATTTAGCAACATGAAAATTATAATAACTTTAATTTATATTGTCAATATAATAGTATCTATCAATGGCATTCTATTAAAATTATATCTTAATCTGACAATTTTGCAATAAATAAGGGATTCTAACCTAGAAAGCTAAAGATATAGAATAAAACTTAACTTGAAAATACCCCAAAAACAATATATAATGACCTAATAAATTAAGGGGGCTTATATGAAGAAATATATAATACTAGTAGTTATTACAATTTTATTAATTATTTCAGGGTGCAATAGTAAGCCAAAAAACACTAACGAAACCAAAATAGTAACAACTATATACCCAATTAAACTAATAACAAATCAGATATACCCATCAGTTACCTGTCATTCTTTAATTGATGGAGCTGTTTCTCCACATCATTTTTCACCAAAACCATCGGACATTATTAAAATTAACAATTCAGACATGATAATCAAAATAGGTGGAAGCTTTGACATGTGGGTAGATGAAATTATATCCAAAAACAACATAGATATTGAAATGATAGATCTTATAAACAAACTTGATTTTAAAAAAGATTCCAATCCTCACATATGGCTGAGCTTTAGAAATACCAAGTTGATAGCTGATACTCTTTACAAAACTATCAATAAAAAATATCCATCAACAGGAGATAAAAATAAAGAAAATATAAATAAATTTAAAAAGAAAATCTCAACTATACAGAATAAATGGCTAAAAAAATTCAACAATTTAAAAAATAATAAAATTATGCTTTACCATCCGGCCTGGGAAATTCTTTTAAAAGAACTAAATGTAAATATTACAGGGATTATAAAGAAAAATCCGCAAAAAAAACTAACCTTAAAAGAAATGAAAAAAATTATCAAAAAAATTAAAAGTTCAAATACAAAACTAATAATAGGAGAAATCCAGCATCAGGATCAAATATTAAAAACGATTCAGAAAGAAACAAATGTTAAAGTAGTTTATTTAAATGCTATAGGTTCTCAGAAATTTACTACATACGAAAATTTTCTTAAATACAATTTAAATGAAATATACTACGAATTAAAAAAATAATTGGACATAAAATATGGAAAAGTTGCTAAAATTTGAAAATGTTAATTTCAGGTATGATAAAAGACTAATATTAGAAAATATCAACTTCTCCCTTAATCCAAATGAATTTTTGGGAATAATTGGACCAAATGGAGGAGGAAAAACTACACTACTAAAGCTAATAGTAGGTTTATTGAATCCAACACAGGGCAATATTAAACTCGACACGGACAATATTGGATATATTTCTCAGATTCATAATGTCAACTGGAATATACCGTTAACTGCATTTAACACTGTATTAATGGGAAGATATAAGTGGCTATCCAAAATCACTAAAAAAGACAAAATAATAGCTGAAAAATATTTAAAAATGGTCAACATGTATGACTACAAGGACGAAGTGGTCAAGAATTTATCCGGGGGACAAAAACAGCGTATTTTTATAGCTCGTGCACTGGTTTCTGATCCGGATATTTTAATTTTTGATGAACCCAATACGGGAGTGGATGTAAAAGCTACAGATGATTTTTATAATTTGCTCATGAAATTAAAAGAAAAAGGTAAAGCAATAATTCTTGTAACACACCAAATAGAAGTAATTCCTAAGATTTGCGACAAAGTGGGATGCTTGAATAAAAAACTCTACATTCATGAAAAACCCGAAGAAATGTTTAAATGTCCTGTATTTGAGGAAGGATACGGTACCCAGGTTGAAATGCTAATTCACGGAAAATCTATTCCCCATCGTGTTGTGCCGGATAAAAGAAAGAAAGAAGAAAAAAATGATTGATCTATTCCAATACAACTTTATAAATAATGCATTAATATCTGGAACTGTTTTAGCAATCGTAACAGGTGTTCTATCTTTTTTTATTGTATTAAAAGGAATGTCTTATTTTTCAGTTGGTATTTCACACATTTCATTTGCAGGTGTATCGTTAGGACTTCTTTTGGGCATTAACCCCATTGTAGCAGCTCTACTTTTCACAGTT
>CAZMFS010000255.1:0-1253 GCA_964565585.1 uncultured bacterium | reverse complement strand
TAGCTTCAACAGGAATTGCTGGAATAACTAAAAACAAAAAAATTAGTGAAGATAGTGCCATTGGAATATTTTTCTCTTCATCAATGGCTCTCGGTATAATATTTATAAGTTTAATAAAGAACTACACAGTCAACCCTATGAACTATCTTTTTGGAGATATTTTAGGAATATCCAAAACTGATATCTATTTGATTATCATCCTTTCTGGAATTTTATTAATAAGTATTTATTTCTTATTCAAATATCTTTTACTATATATTTTCGATGAAGAATTTGCTACCGTAAACAATATCCCTACAAATTTCCTCCATTATTTTCTTATGGTTTCTATGGCAGTAGTTATAGTTTTATCCATCAAAGCCATAGGAATTGTTTTAATCTCTGCTTTGCTTGTAATTCCGGCCAATTCTGCCAATCTAATATCCAATAACTATAAAAAGATGCTTTTTCTAACAGTTTTAATTTCATTAACTTCGGTATACAGCGGAATCTTTTTTTCCTACAGTTTTGATATTCCGTCTGGAGCATCAATTGTTATGGTTAATGCAATAATTTTTGGTATTATTTATCTTTATAACAATTATTTAAAAAAATTATTATTAAACTAATTATAATTTTTGAGGAGTATTTATGTTCAGAGAAATGAGAAGAAATGATAAAAAGATGGATTATAGTAAAGCACTAGAAATTTTAGATAAATGTGAATTTGGCGTTCTTTCTACAATGGGGAAAAATGGATACTGTTATGGAGTGCCTCTTAATTATGTTTATACAAATGAGGCAATATATTTTCATTCTGCAAAAGAAGGTCATAAAATAGATAATTTAAAAAATCATAAAAAAGTATCCTTCTGTATAGTTAAGAACCAGAAACCGATACCGGAAAAATTAACTACAAAATATGAAAGCATAGTAGTATTCGGTAAAGCAGAATTCGTAGAAGGCAACGAAAAAAAAGATGCTCTAATGGCACTAACAGAAAAATTCGCACCTGGATATATTAAAAAGGGAAAAGAAAGTATCAAAAAAGAATCCCATATTACAGAAATAGTTAAAATTAATATCGAACATATTACGGGGAAAAAATCACTGTCTTAAAAATCACTTCGTGATTTTTAGATTAAGACTAAGATTAAGCTTATAAGTTAGGACTTGAGAAAGTTCTTAATAATCACTTCGTTATTTTTGTTGTTCGTCGTTCGTGTTCGAAAAAAAAAGTAATGAAAATTCCTGACGGATAAAAATTACTTTTA
>CAZMFS010000254.1:0-3449 GCA_964565585.1 uncultured bacterium | reverse complement strand
CAATCTTTTAATCATTTCATCGAGGAAATTTTTATATATTTTGTGTTTTAATTCTTCATCTTTTTTAAGAATTCTTTCAAAATCAGATTTTAGCAAAACAAGAGCCTGAACATCGGTCTTAGCCTTAGCATTTGCAAATCTTTTGCTGCTATTCAATGCCCCTATTTCTCCAAAAAACTCTCCATCACTTAAATCTATTATATGCTGCTGTTTTTTACCATCTACATATTTATATATTTCGACTTCCCCTTCTTCAATAAAATAGATAGAATCAACCACATCATCTTCCTCAAAAATAATTGTATCCTTATCATAATGCTTTAAAAAAAGTCTTTTTTCTATTTCTTCAGATTCCTCTTCAGATAATTCTGCAAATAGATAATACTTTTCTATCATTTTTACCCTTCCATGTTCATTAAATAGAAAGAATTTAACTTTTCACTTGTATCTCTTATTCTTTTTGATATTTTTTCTACCAGATTTCTCAATATTACGGTAGAATATTCTGAATTTTTATCTATAAGATTCAGAAAATCTTCTCTTCCTATTCTTAACAAGAAAGAATCCTTTCTTGCTATAGCAGTTGCACTTCTTCTACCTCCATCCAGAATAGACATTTCTCCAAAAAATTCATTAGCAGTTAATACTGCTATCCCTTCCTGACCGATATCTTCAATATTAATTATAATACTTACCTTTCCTTTTCCTATAAGATAAAGATAATCTCCCTTATCGCCCTCTTCGAAAAGTTTATTGTCCTCTTTTACATCAAGCTTCTTAAACAATGAAGTAATCTTGGGGAAATACGATACAGGGATATTTTTAAAAAGGAAATTATCTTTCAATATCTCAATTTTTTCCATATCTCTCCTTTTTCCTTTTTCATTTTAGATAAACTATCATAATCTGTCAAATCAAACTTAAGGGGACTAATACTGATATATTTTTCATAAATTGCCCTATCATCGCTATTTTTATTTTTATCAATTTTAAAATCGCCTTTATACCAGTAATAATTTTTCCCCATCGGATCTTTTCGTTTTTCAAGTTTGGTTTTATAAAAACTCTTACCCTGACTTGTAAACTTAATACCTTTTATATTTTCCTTAGAAACATTGGGATAATTTATATTTAAAAGCACATTGCTGTTAAAAAATTCAGAATCAATCCATATCCCCATAAATTTTTTAATAAATTCAGATATCTCATCTAAATAATCTCCTTCAAATGAAGTAGATACTGCAAGTGATGGAATATTTGCCAAATACCCTTCAGTAGCAGCAGAAACTGTTCCTGAATATAATATGTTATTGGAAGTGTTGTACCCCTTATTAATGCCGGATATAATACAATCAAATTCTTCATTTTCAAACAAATAGGAAAGTGCTATTTTAACAGAATCTGCAGGTGTACCTTCTACAGCCCATCCTGTAAACCCCTCTTTCCTCTTTATTTTTGCAAATCTAAAGGGCTGAAATAAAGTTATTGAATGGCTTGCCGCAGACTGTTCATGTAGGGGAGCTACAATTTCGATTTCATGTTCTTCTTTGAGATTTTTCCATAAATAATAAATACCCTCGGAATAAATTCCGTCATCGTTTACAATTAATATTTTCATTTTGTATCAATTTCCTCATCCCTTTCTTTATTCCAGTTATACCATTCTCCCTTTTTTTCTCTTTTTATTTTCCTATAGTTAACTATTTCACCATTTTTATTAACTTCCAGCTCCATCATCTCTTTTACAATAAGAGTCCATTCCTCCATAGTTACCTCTTTGGGTCCCTCGATTTCTTTTGGTCCTTCAATCTCCCGGGGCTTTTCAATTTTATATTTTTTTCCCTTTTCATCATCCTTTTTTATAACCCCCTTGACTTCAACTTCCCCTTTATACACTTTAATTATCGATCCGTCCTCATGGGTGTTAATTATTCTAAAAATTGTCCCCACAACAGAAGAAGATATTGCTGTTGACTCAAACTGGAACACTTCATTTTCACCTTTTTTATTCACATTACCCCAGATTTCACCTTTTTGGACCTCCATCTTTGTTATTCTCTTATTCTCAGTTTCTTCATATAATTTAACCATATTTACTATAGTTTTTGGAGCCAATCTAATTCTGGTTCCTGCCAGAAGAGCGATCTCGGCAAATGATTTTGGTAATGTACGAAGAATATCTCTACCTTCTACATCCATTTTTAGTTTTGCCTCCAGCCACTGATAATCATCAGTTTTTCTTTTTTGTGCATTCCCCTTTAAGGCCGAAATATAACCTTTAGCATTATTTTCAGCTTCGTTAGGGGATATAGATAATACAAAAACAATAGTAAGAATGTATAAAAATATTTTTTTCATATAGCCTCCTATCCTGATTAAATAGTTATTATAAAGTATATTTAATTAGACAGTTTTTTCAAGTTATTTATATTATCTCTGCTTATTGAAAAGAAAATAATTTTTACTGATGATTATTGCTTAACAGTATTCAGATGTGCTGTTTTCTCCCTGGCATGATTTTTAAGAATACCGGCTATATCATAAAGATGGGTTACTTCAGTGAACATTTCCTCTAATTTCCCTTTAACCAATAAGGGGACAAAATTAAATGTATGAGTAGAAATTGAAAGATCTTCGATATTTCCATGATCAGAAACCATAATTAAAGTATCTTTTTTATAATCCATGTTATAATAAACAGTTTTTAAAAGTCTTTGAAATTTGATTAATGTTTTTCTAGCTTTTTTAAAATTCTTAGAATGCCCTGCTTTATCACTTAAAAAAAATTCAAAAAGAGTTAAATCATAATCATCTGCAATATCCAGTAGATTTGTTCCCGCTTCTTCAGGACTGATTTTTTCCACCGCTTCCAGCTGATTAATATCTATATAATCTTTTATATCTGGATATAACTTTCTATATCTATTTTTCAAATCATTTTCTTTTATTAAGGTTTCATTTGTTATGTCCTGATAAACCGCCTCTTTATTATTTAACATTTTTAAGCCTCTAACCTTACCGGTTGATAAAAGAGTCATATAGGTTGTTGCTGAAACAAACCTTGAATTTAATAGGAAATTTTTATCATCAACAATATATCCATTGGCAAAAGTCGTTTCCAAATTACAGGAATTGTAATAATGAAATATTGATTCTTCTTTTAATAATTTTTTTAATTTAGCATTTGGAAATCCCTCTTTATGGTAGCCAAGGATTTTAGAACAGTTTTTCCCTGTAAATATTGAAGTTTGTCCTGTTGCACTCTGCGGTATTCCATCTACGCCCATTTTTGCATTTATAGGTTTGGAATCCTCATGAACCACTCTTTTTAGAAATTCCAGTTTTTCATCATAAAGCGGATTATAACTTTTTTGCCGGTTTATTCCAAGTCCATCAATAAATATAAATAATATCATGAAACTTTATTTATATATTATTTTTTGTTTTTG
>CAZMFS010000253.1:0-3463 GCA_964565585.1 uncultured bacterium | reverse complement strand
CCAAAGATTTATAATATATATTTCTATCAAAACAAAATACAGCCGTTGGATTTAAAATTCTTACCCCATTGCTTATATTGAACCCCTGTTTAATTAACATTGAATAGGTAAGAAGTCTTGCCAATCGACCGTTTCCATCTTTAAATGGATGTACCCAGGTAAATCTATGATGTGCTATAGCAGTTTTTAACAGGTCATATTTTTTATCAAATTTTTTATTAATAAATTTAAACAGTTCATCCATATAATCAGGAACTTTGTGAAAACCGGGAGGAGTATGACTGGAATTAAAAATACTAACATCCTGCTTTCTATACTTACCCGGCATTCCCTCTACATCATTAGCGAATAAGCCTTTAAGAACAATTTTATGTAATTTAAACATAAATTTCTTATTAATTTTTTGTTTATCTATACTTTCATCCACGAAACCTAAAGCATTCTCCATATTTAATATTTCCCGGATTCCTTTATCTTCTTTTTCAGTTTTGTTTGCCTTAAAATCTATATATTCTGCTATTGTTGTATGATTTCCCTCTATTCTTGCAGAACCTATGCTTTCAAGTATTTGAAAAATTTTCTTTAATTGTAAAAATATTTCGGAATGAGTCGTACCACCTAAACTCTTCTTTCGCAAATGATTAAGTTCAATTATATAATCAGTTATTTCAGAATCAAAATCTGGTTTAACCATTTTCAACTTTTCATATTCATAGCTCATTATTTAACACCTGCAATTTATTTATTTAACATTTTGTTTCATATCTTCTTAATTATATACCATTTATATGTTATTATCAAGTATTATTATTTAACATTTTCCCAAATGGGATTTAACAATTGTTTTCTTTTATACTTCAAAGACTTTTTTACAAATTAGTACGAATTTGGGTTAATTCGCTGTTGTTTAAAAAATCACTTCGTTATTTTTAGTAACGGAAGGTCACTCAATGAAGTAATTCCCCGTAATGAGTGAGCTGGGTCTTACTCTCTTTCCCTCATTTATTACTTATACACACAAAATATAAGCAATAAAATAATCTCATTCAAGTCCTTATTACTTCTTTAATATACACGATGAGTGAAGGATGTTATTCATAGAAATTATACCAAGTAATGAGCATTAAAAATCTCTACCTAGATTTTCGTTATTCGTTATTCGATACAAATTAAATGATCCCTTTTACAAAAAATATATTTGATATATAGAAATTTAAAACTTATTAATTTAAATCTTTTCATCTAAAATGGAATGAATAATATACAACAAATTATTCATTCCATCATAAATATAAGAAAAATAATAAAATTAATTATCCTCCTCCACTACCACCACCTGTTTCAGACTTGCACTCACACTCACATTTGCAAGAATCATCATCATCAGATGATGTAAAAATTGGAAAATAACAACTTATATTTTTTTTGGGCTTTTCCATAATACCTCCTATCCTTAAATTATTTTTATAATTACAATAATTAGTGAACCTTTGATATTCCACCTTATAGGTTAGCCACTGCCTCCTCCTGAGCCATTTTTTGAACCACATTCACAAGCACATGAACAAGTATCATCTTCATCTCCTGAAGAGCCAGCAAGTGCTGCTATAAGTTTTGCTAATGTTCCTGAACTAGGACTAGCCATTATAACTTCACCCCCTTTTTCTTTTATTATCTCACTTATTAATAAGATTAAAAATAATAATTACTCTTTTACCACTTTTTAATTATTTAGTATCCATCTTCTCACTTACTTTTACATCCATCAATAGAATCTACAATAATCTCTCTATATTTTTTTACATTATTTATCCAATTTAGCTACTACTACTCTATCATATTCATAATTATTTTTCTTTTTTTTCTGGTAATATACTAAAGAATCGACTTTATTACCAGATTGTATGATATTTACAGCATCTATTTTTTTCTGATTTTCTATAATTTGATAATATAAAGGTTTTCCTTTTTTAGAGAAAATTTCTCTAATAGTTTCTTTTCTTTCATTATCTTTAAAAAAGCTAATGCAAAATTTATTATCTATTTTTTTACCTCCAATTACATTCTTTAATTTATCTTTTACTTCTTCAATTTTAATTTCTTTATCTTTTTTAAAATCATATGCATATTTTTCTTTTACTAATTTTAGGGTTCCATTAGACTTTTTATAAAATTTTATTTTCCCATTCATAAATCCAAATAATATAAAATAATCTCCAATCACACTTAGTCCATGAAAATGTTTTAACATTGCGTGCATATCTTGTTTTACAGGATAATCTATTTTTATAAACTTATCTAATATTTCTCCCTTTTTATTATATTTTATTATTCTATAATGTGAAAATACATTTACAACATAAATATTATTATTTTTGCCAATATAAACACTTCCTCCACCTTTTCCTTTAACATTATAATAGATTTCTTTTCGCTGTTTGATTTTATTTTTATTAAAACATAATACAACTAATTTGTTGAGATTCTCACACCAAAAATACAACTCTTTATTTTTTTTATCCACTTTTAACAAATATGGAGGTTTTTTTACTTCAAAAGGCCCCTTACCTTTATTAAAACTATAAGTAGAACCCTTTATTAATTTCCCATTTTTTTTGAATAGTTTAAATTTAAAACCATCAATTGATTTCCCAATAAATCTATCATCAAATTCTGACAATAATTCAGTTTGCTCTTCTAATTTTATTTCTTTTATTTTTTTATAATGTTTTATTTCTAATTTTTTTTCTTTAGAATATTTTGAACATGCAAGCAGCATCCCGATGCAAATAAACCCAATAAATATAATTACTTTTCTCATTGTTTTCCCTTCCTTTTATATTTTTGTTATTTTATCTTTTTTCATTATTTACTTTTCTAAATGAATAATTCGTGAACAATAATTTTCGATTGTATTTCTATGTGATATTATTAAGCTCATAGTATTTGAAAAATATTTACTAATTGAATCATATACCATTTCTTCACTTTTTTCATCCATTGAAGATGTTGCTTCATCTAAAATTATTAATTCAGGATTATGTAAAAGAAGTCTTGCTATACTAATTTTCTGTTTTTGACCTCCTGATAAATTATCTCCAGCTTCTGTTATTTTTGTTAATAATCCATTTGGCAATTGTTCAATTAAATCTTTCATAAAATTTTCATGTAAAATTTTTTCATATTTTTTTTGATTTACACCTGATCCCATTTGTATATTATCTTCAACCGTACCTGGGAAAATAACCTGATCTTGAAAAACTATATATATTTTATTTCGTATATCACTCAACCTATATTCTCTTATATCCTTATTATTAATATAAATCCCATTAGAATCATAAAACTTAGTTAATAATTTTGCGATAGTTGATTATCCACATCCTGTTTATCCAACTAACCCAAGTTTTTCACTCTTTAAAATTTTGAATCTTATATTTTCTAATATTAGATCATTAGAATT
>CAZMFS010000252.1:0-3507 GCA_964565585.1 uncultured bacterium | reverse complement strand
AGCTTCTGTTTTATTCTCGCTTGAGAATAATGTTGTGTAGAAAAGCATTTGAAAAAATAGAATCAATATTAATATTTCAAATTTTTTAATCATATATATTTCTCCTTTACAATCAGAAAAAATTATTTTTGTAATACCAGTGATGACTAGGCCCCTCTTTATTTATGCAGTAATAAGATTCACAAAACAATAAATATATAGATAAATTAAGAGAATGAATATTTAATAAAGTAGATTTATACAAATAATTTTTGATAAGTTTTCTTATAAAATTATATTCATTTATAAAAAAATTATCAAATATTATTAAATACTTTTTTAAAAAGAAAAAAGAAATTTGATTTTGACAAAAAGATCTTTTTAAATTTAATAGATTAAAACTTTGATCCAGAAAAATTCTATTATTCATTTCCCTTCCTTTATTACTCAATTTTGCTATCCCCATCAATTTTATCATTTGAGTATACTAAAAATTTAAATAATCATCAAGGTAGTGAATAATATTTTTTAAAGAAAACAACTTTTCATTATTATCGAATTATAAGGAAGCTTTATCTGCCTTTTTAAGATCTTTACTTGAAATTAAAAAATTTCGTAAATTACTTATATTTAGACTTATTTGCTATTATTTAAAAACAGTAATTAAAATATATCAATCTAATTAAAGAACTGTTTTTAAAAATTAATAAAATGAAAATTTTAAATTAAAAATAAATTTATCGTTACCTTTAAAAATATAAACATTTGTGTAATAATTTGAACATTTTATTTTAAAAAATATCTCTTTTGTAATGACAGTAAGGAGTTTTGCCTGTTTTATCATAATAATTTTGATGATACTCCTCAGCTACCCAGAATACTGAAGCTTCTGTAATCTCTGTAACAACCTTATACCCTTTTTCTTCTAAAATACTTTTATATTTATTTGCGATATTTTTTTGTTCTTCAGTAGTATAAAATATTGCTGACCTGTACTGCTTACCGATATCTGGTCCCTGCCTATCAATCTGGGTAAAATCATGAATTTCAAAAAATAATTTTATCAGTTCTTCATAAGATACTTCATTTGGATTATAAATAACCTCCACTGCTTCTGCATGATTAGTTTTTTTTGCACTTACTTCATTATAAGTTGGGTTTTTTAAACTACCCCCTGTATATCCTACTCTGGTATCAAGCACTCCTTCTTTTTGTTTAAAAAGAGTCTCAACACCCCAGAAACACCCCCCTGCAAAGATAGCCTTATTTCTCTTTAAATTTTCATCTTGAGGGACAAAATCCATAGATATCGAATTAACACAGTGTCTTATATTTTTTTCAGTATATCCCTCTCCTTCAAATACATGTCCCAGATGAGCGTCACAGTATGCACATACAATTTCTACTCTTATACCATCTTTATCTGGAAATCTTTTAACAGCAGAAGGAATTTCATCATCAAAACTTGGCCATCCGCATTTTGAATCAAACTTATCCGTTGATTTATATAATGGTAAGCTACATCTTTTACATATATATGTTCCCTTTTTATCAAAATTCTCATACTTTCCAGAAAAAGGCTTTTCGGTTCCCTTTTCAATTATTACCCTTTTTTCTTTCTCATTCAAATCATTGAAAAGATGTTTAGACACATTATTTTCTTTCATATTTTCTCCTTTACAGGAAATAGAAATAAAAGTTAGAAAAACTAAAACTAATACTTTTTTTATAATCATATTTCATTATACCATTATATATTGAAGCTGCAAGTCATGTTTTTTCATTCTTTTTTATCCATTTATAGCCCTCTCTAAAAGCCAAGCTCGATAAAGAATTTTTATTTTCTTTAATAAATTTCTTTACAAATTCTGCATCAGTTTTTGAATACTCTCTTAAAATCCATCCGATAGCCTTCTGAATAAAAAACTCATCCACATCCATTAATTCATGTAACACATTTATTAAAAGATCCACATCAAGGTCTTTTTTGTACTTTAGTTGAAACAGTAGGGCATTTCTCCATAACCAGATATTATCTGAATTAAGCCAGGCTCTTACCATATCTAATTTATAAATATTAAATTTTTTAAGATAGTTACCTACCAGTTTTTGTGAAACTGTATCCACGGTATCCCACCAGGATTTATTTACTATCATATATTCAAAAATTTTTATATCCGCTTTTTGAATATCATTTTTAAATTCTAAAGCCATATCAATACCTGCATACTGCATCTCTCTTTGTGGATAATTCCATACTTTTTTTATAAAATTAATCAGTTCTCTTTTTTCAATAATTCCTAATTCCTTATTTACTTTTCTAAATATTTTTCGTCTCTGCAAAGCTTTAATTCCGTAAAATTCAAATTTATTTCGCATATAGGACTTCATTTTTATTGAATTGTCTTTATTACTATTTTTTTTAAACTTAGAAGCTAATAATTTAATATGATCCATTTTATCTCCTTTTATAATAATTTTTACTTGATAATTCTAATACTTCATATAGCCTTGTAATAAATTATTATATCATTAAAAGGAGGTTCTAATGAAGAAAATTTTGTATTTTCTTTTTGCTTTAGTTCTAGTTACCACTATTATTCATGGTCAAAAACAGTTAGATAATTTTGAACAGCTTTTGGAATCATTAAAAAAAGGAAATGAAGTTAAAGTAAGAATTCATTATGCTAAATGCAATCTATACATCAAAGGAGAAAAACAAAAAAGCTCTCCTAATGCAATAGGAGGAATGACACTAGATGTTTTTGAATATTTTGCTCCCGGAAGCATCAAAAATGAGAAAGGGTTTCTTGCTTCATCTAAAAAATCCTTTATCAGTTTAAATAATGATAAATTTGTATACAACTATGTAAAAATAAAAATTTATGAGGATAGTAGCGTTGAAATAAATGCGAAATATCTGGAACCTAATAGCTTTAAAGTATTAATGAACGAAACATTTAAAACAGTTATCAATAACGGGAAAAATAGAGGAGGAGTCTGGCTTTATGAATAAAGTATAAAATCGGGCTTCCCGTCGAAGGAGCCCGAACTTATAGGTTTATATTTTATTTTTCAACTTCCTCTTCAAAAAGTTCTTTTACATTTTTCAATTCTTCAATAATGTCAATATTTTGTGGACATTTATCCAAACATTCTCCGCATTCTATACATTGTGAAGCTTTATTCTTATCATCAAGAGCTCTGTTATAAAATCCCTTCATGTTCTCAATTTCATTATATATATATGCATTATTATAAAGTCTAAAACATGCAGGAATTTTTACATCGTTTGGACACGGCATACAGTATTCACAGGATGTGCAGTTAACCTGGGTTCTCTCATTATATTTTTGTCGAACTTCTGCTATAATTTCATTTTCATTTTTGCTAAAACTATTAGATTCGGCATCATCTGCTATTTTAATATTTTCCCTTACATGTTCCATGCTGCTCATCCCGCTTAGGGCAATATTAACTTCTCTATGGTTCCATACCCATCTAAGAGCCCACTCTGCAGCGGAATAG
>CAZMFS010000251.1:1341-3509 GCA_964565585.1 uncultured bacterium | reverse complement strand
GCCAGATGTGATTTTTGTAATATATGGAGACAAAAACCCAAAATTGATGCTAAAAAAGAAGATATTTTTAGAAATCTAAAAGATGCAAAGGAAAAACTCAATGTAAAATTTGTTGATTTTACAGGCGGCGAACCCTTACTCCATGATGACATAAGCGAAATTCTATCATTTGCCAAAGATCTGAATTATTATACTTCGATTACTACTAACACAAAATTATATCCGAAAATGGCCGAAAAGTTAAAAGATAAAATAGATTTTTTACTGTTTTCAATAGATGGAACCAAAGAATTTCACAATGAAAATAGAGGAGGGAAATTTTTCGGGTCTCTTCTCGAAAGTATTGAAATTGCAAAGAAGCTCAACCAGAGCCCCGACCTTATATATACAGTAACAGATAAATCAATAAAATTTATCGATGAGGTGATTGAGATAGGACAAAAAAACAATCTCATCGTTCAAATAAATCCGGTATTTGATTATTTCAACAATAATAAAATATCTGATAAAAATATAAAAAAGCTTAGAAGCTATTTCTGGAAGAAAAATGTATATATAAACCTAGCTCAGCTTAAATTAATGAAAAATAACGGCAACAACCCCCGTAATCCAAGATGTAAAGGGGTGACTTCTAATCTCGTAATATCAGAGGATAACAATATAATCCTTCCCTGTTATCATAATATGAAATGGGAAGTAAATATTAGAAAGGATTTAGAAAAAGCATTTAATTCTAAGAAGAGAAAAGAAATTGAAAATCAGCAGGGTACATTTCCATTTTGTGAAAACTGTACCATTAATTGCTATTTTGACCCTTCCTTTGAATACAAATTTGACAGTTATATGTTTTATAGTTTGTTTAGCAGATTTAAATATAGTTTGGAAAAATATATTTTTTCAAAATTTAGGAGGTAGAATGTTTTTTCCATTTTTCCTGTATGCTGAGATTCATCACAAGTTTAGTATAATTCCCAATTTTCTGTATCAAAAAGAACCGGAAATTATTGCTGACTTCCCGAGAAGGCTTGAACCGTATATTGAAAAAGTCCCTTTTGTCATAAACATAAAAGATGCCAATAAATTTCCCATAATTCTTAAGGAAATATATGTAAAGATATTAAGACCGAAAAATAAAATCGTAAAAAAAATATTTGCAGGAAATGAAATCATAAGACAAAGAATATATCAAAAATCGTTTTATTTGAATAAAGATTTTGATATTGTAGGGGATTACCCTGTTATTGTAGAAATCCACTATTTTCACAATAATACTGAAAGAATAATTGAAAACCACAATTATAAAAAAGCTCCAAGGTCACTCTGGTATATAAACTTTTCTAAAAGCAAACTTCCCGGCAAGAAAAACTGGTATCCAGGCGATGTTCACTGGCACTCTATTTATACAGAAGATGATGTTGAATTTGGTCAATCCCTAGAAAATGCAGTTGATCTTGCTAAAGCATCAGGCCTTTATTTTTTAGGGGTAACCGATCACTCATACGATTTGGATGATGAAATAGGCAGGTACCGGGAAAAAGACGAGGACCTTGTTAAATGGAAAACATTTAAAAAGAAGTCCGATATTATCAATAACAGGACTACTGATTTTGTTTTTCTTGACGGAGAGGAAGTTTCTACCGGCAACTGTAAGGGAAAAAATATTCATGTACTGGTATATGATAACGATGAATTTATTGAAGGCAGCGGTGATTCAACCGATAAACCTTTTAATAATTCTCCCGATTCTTATTTAAAAAATTTCCATGACAAAGTTGATTTCTCAATAGCTGCACATCCTTTTGAAGGTTATTCATTACTTCCCAAACTATTTCTCAAAAGAGGTAAATGGGAGGATGAAGATTTAGAACTTGTAGATGGTATTCAATTTTATAACGGCATGAAAAATAAAGGTTATATAAAAGGAAAAAAGAAATGGATAGAGATGCTGCTTAAGGGAAGAAAAAAATATGCATACGGGGGAACAGATGCTCATGGAGATTTCAACCGGGCTTTTAAAGTAAAAATACCCTTTTTAAAAATAGTAGAAAGCAAGAAACAAATTGCAGGAAATGTAAAGACATATGTATATTCAAACAAGAAGCCCAATAAGGCACTGTTATTAAAAAATTTAAAAAAAGGTAGATGTATAGTAAGCGATGGTCCATTTT
>CAZMFS010000251.1:0-1331 GCA_964565585.1 uncultured bacterium | reverse complement strand
ATAAGGAATATATATGTGGAGATAGCATTAACAACAACGAAAAAGGCGATCTTGTAATTACAATGCAATCAAATGAAAGTTTTGGAAAATTAAAAAATCTTTTAATTTATGAAGGAAATCTAAAAGATCAACAGGAAAAAATTATTGTGGATAAAAAAATAAATGAATTTGAAAAAATATATAAAGACAATTATAATACAAATGAAGAAGAGAGAAGTTATATTAGAGCTGAAATAATAACCAACAAAAACAAAACAGCTCTAACAAACCCCCTCTTCTTCAATTATTGATCCAGAGGGCTGGGTGAACTAATCCTCTTCGCTTTTAAGTTCATCCAGTCTTTTTTTTATAGCTTCCATTTCTTCTTTTAAATATTCATATCTTTCTTCTAGAGCTTCCTCTTCACTAACCGGCTGCTGTGTATTTGCTGGATCCCTGTAATATGCAGGTTGACCTTCAGCTGGCGCTGGTGCAGGTGGATAATAACCTGCTCTTCTACCATAATAAAAAGCATTCCAGTAGCCTCTTCCGCGGCCACGGCCTCTTCCACGGCCTCTTCCTAAACCCATTCCGGGCCCAGGCTGCATAAATCCAGGTCTGTTATATCCATTGCAGTATCCAAGTCCTCTTCCTGTTCTTGGTCCTTGACCAACTGGTCCTGTTCTATCTCCTGCTGGCATAAAAAACACCTCCTTTATATACTATTAACAATTTCTATTTCTACTCTGTCCTCTTCGTCGTCTTCTTCTGCAGCAACCTCTATTGTGACCAAAATTTCTTGCTCTGTTTATTATTCTGGATGATTCACATTCTGGACATTTATCAACTTCTTCCTGAGAGGATGCCTCAAATGAGTAACCACAATCCTGACATATATATATAAAATTATTAAAATGAACATTTCCACCTTCAATAATAATTTCTTTACCCTTAATTATTGCTTCAGATATTTTTTTATGTGCAGAATCAATTAATCTGGTAAAAGTAGGTCGGGAAACTTCAAGCTTTTCTGCTGCTTCCTTATGAGATAGTTTTTTATAATCCGATAATCTTATAGCTTCATATTCGTCCAAATTCAAAACAACGCTATCCAAATTTCTTCTTCTAACTCCTACAGGTTTCATCCCCATAGCAAGTGGTGGTTTACCCACTCTTCTAATTTTTTTTGGTCGTGCCATAAACTCCCTCCATTATTATGAACTTATGTTCATTACTATTATATGAACCCAATCATACTTTGTCAAGACACTATTTCATATCTTTAGTAAATAATTAATATTGTCGTATTTATTATATGATTTAAAGATTAATTAGTAAATTAAAAAATCTAT
>CAZMFS010000250.1:0-3528 GCA_964565585.1 uncultured bacterium | reverse complement strand
TATTATAACTTTTTTATTTGCTTTCTTTTGTTATAATATACTATAAGCAAAGGACGTTGTTATGGATCTTAAAAAGTTCATTGAAATATCGGTTTTAAGTTCTTTATTATTTGTAATGGGAACAGTAACAACAAGTGCAAAAGATGAGATCGTCATAGCCGAAGCTAACTGGCCAGGTATTAGAGCTAAATCCGCTGCTGCTAAAATATTACTGGAAAAAACCGGGTATTCGGTTAAGCTAAAATTTGTTAATGATGTAGTGGCACATAATGGAGTAGCGGAAGGACAGGTTGACATGTATTTGGGATCATGGATGCCGACAAGAAAGGATACAATCAAAAAGCTTAAGGACAAGCTTGAAATTGCAACAACAAATACTAAAAACTGTCTTTATATAATGGGGGTTCCCAAATATGTTTGGGATAAAGGCGTTAAATCATTTGCTGATCTTGAAAAATATAAAGACAAATTCGATAAAAAATTATACGTTGGCCCAAGCGGATGGGCAGCTGATAAAGTAATGCAGAAAGCAATAGATAATAACATTTATAATTTAGGCGACTGGGAAATAGTTAACAGTACACAGGGAGCAACGCTGGCACAGGTTTCTAAGTCTATTAAAGAAGATGAATGGATCTGTTTTGTTGCCTGGAAACCACACTGGATGAACTACATGTTTGATATTAAATATTTAAAAGATCCAAAAAAATTATGGGAAAATCCTGTTTCTACAGTTCTAACTTTGGTACCGAAAAATTTTGGCAAAAAATGGCCTGAAGCATATAAATTGTCCAAAAATTTAAAATTTGATGTTAAACCTTTAAATAAGTGGATATACGAAATCGGCAAAAATAGCAAAGATCCAGAAGATGTTCTTCTATCATGGATGAAAAACAACAAAAAACAGGTAAAAAAATGGTTAAAAGGAATGAAATCCAGCAACGGTGAAGATGCATATAAAGTATTTGTGAACAATCTTTAATATTATAATGAACCCGGAGGCCTTTTATGGCCTTCAGGGATACTTTTGATGCTTATGCTAGTGTGATGGTTAAAATCGCTATCGTAATTTTCAACACAAAATGCATAAAGTTAAAACCATCGTACATCGGAACAATGAATGCATAATGCACAAAAATTAAATGTTCTTCCAAAGAAGCGCATGAGATTGCCGCGCTCGTTTCACTCGCTCGCAATGACTTGTAAAAATCACTGCATGATTTTTAGTACCAGAACCAGATCTAGAACCAGATAAAACTTCTATCTTATTCCTTCAAAGTACTTAAAAATCACTTCAAACAAGACTGACCCATTAGCTAAGGCCGTAATTTTTAGACTAAGATTAAGAAAAAATCTCTACCGAGATTTTAGAAATTAGTATTAGAATAATGTCATTATGAGGAAATCCCTCCGGGATTGACGAAGTAATCTCAAGTACTACTTTGGATGTGCCTTTAATTATTTCTTCGAAGGGATAACTTATTAGCTATTCACTATTTACTTTTGACTATTTACTTAAAAAATCTAGAAGAGATTTTTCACCGTTCTTCAAAATATTTATCAACCAGCTTAGATGCAAGTCCCGTGTATTTCTCCGGGGTCAATTTTTTCATTTTAGCTTTTATAAAATCGGGAACTTTATTCAACGTATCAACAAATTCGTTAATATCTTCCTGGGTAATTTTTCTACCCCGGGTTAACTCTTTAAGTTTTTCATAAGGATTTTTTTCCTTATAAACTCTCATTACCGATTGAACTGGTTCTGCTAAAAGTTCAATATTTTTCTTTAAATCCTCTTCTAACTTATTCTCGTTAACCTCAATTTTATTTAACCCTTTGTTGAGCTTTTTTAGTCCCAGAAGAACATGGGAAAATATGGTGCCCAGATTTCTCAATACAGTACTATCAGTTAAATCTCTCTGGAACCTGGAATTTAATAGTTTTGTAGAAAGATGTTCCATCTGGCTTATAGCAAGCCCCATATTTCCCTCGCTATTCTCAAAATCTATAGGGTTAACTTTATGAGGCATGGTAGAACTACCAACTTCATTTTTCTTCATTTTTTGCTTAAAATACTCAAAAGATATATATCCCCACACGTCCCTATCTATATCTATTACAATTGAAGCTATCCTTATTAGTATATGGAGAAGTTCGGAGATATATGAATAATTATTTATTTGAGTGGAATATAGAAGAGGTTTTATTTTTAGATATCTATCAACAAATCTGGAGCTCTCTTCTATCCAATCGATATTATCAAATACAAAATGATGGGCATTATAATTACCTGAGGCTCCATTCATCTTTCCCTCTACTTCGTGTCTATTTAATTTTTGATATTCTCGTCTTATTCTATAAGCAAAATTTATAAATTCTTTACCTACGGTAGTTGGAGAAGCAGGCTGTCCATGAGTTCTGGACATCATTGGAAGATCTTTATATTTCTTTCCAAATTTTTCAAGTTTATTTAGACTTTCTTCAATGTACTTTGTCAGTATCCCTTTTCCCTCTTTTAACATAAGAGCATAGGAATTGTTATTAATATCTTCTGAAGTACAAGCAAAATGAACCCATTCCTTCACTTCAGACTCCTTTATCCTATCGAGATTTTCTTTAATAAAATATTCTACTGCCTTTACATCATGATTCGTATTTTTTTCAATTTCTTTTACACGCCTTGCATCCTCAAGATTAAAATTTTCATGAATATTTCTAATTTCATCCTCTTTCTCATCATTTATTTCAAATAATTTTAATTCCTTTGATAGATAAAACAACCATCTTATTTCAATTTTGATTCTTTTTTTTATCAAACCATATTCAGAAAATATTTCTTTAAATTCCTTTATGTATTTATTGTATCTTCCATCAAAAACGCCTACCGCTTTTAAATTATCCATAATACCCTCCTATTATTGAGCCGGGTTTCTTTCTTCGATTGATTGAAGCTGATACAGATCGTAATATAACCCCTTCTGTTTCATTAATTCTTCGTGTGTTCCACGTTCTCTAATTTTTCCCTTGTGGACAACCAATATTCTATCCGCATTTTCTATTGTTGATAGCCTGTGGGCAATAATTATAGAAGTTCTGTTACTTGTTAATTTATCAGTAGCATCCTGTATGTATTTCTCTGTCTCAGAATCGATATTAGATGTAGCCTCATCCAAAATAAACAATCTCGGTTCATAAGACAGTGTTCTTGTAAATGAAAGTAACTGTCTCTGCCCAAATGAAAGAGTTTTTCCCCTTTCAAGAATTCTTGTTTTATATTTATTGGGTAGTCTATTAATAAATTTATCGGCGTTTACATACTCTGCTAATTCCTCAACTTCCTCTTCATCAAAATTCTCGTTATAAAATGTAATATTTTCAAAAATATCACCCGAGAACAAAAACACATCCTGAAGGACAATTCCCAGCTGTCTTCTCAAATGTTGGATATCCCAATCTTCAATATTAACACCATCTATAATAATTTCACCTTCTTGAATATCATAAAATTTGCCTATTAAATTAATTATT
>CAZMFS010000249.1:0-3578 GCA_964565585.1 uncultured bacterium | reverse complement strand
CCCGGCATTTATCAAACTTTTTGATTACATGGGAAAGGGATATGTAAAGGTAAACTTGGATTTTATTATTCAGATAAATAATTTTGAAGAAATTAAGAGTGATAAATTTACAGTGACAGTTAAATCAGATCCTACCGAAACTTTTACTATTGACAAAAAGTATAATCTTAAAAGAGATGATTTTGCTGTTACTTCAGAGGGCAACGGAATAACAATATTAACTCTTAAAGTTCTTCCAAATACTTATGAAAATATAACTGTAAATATAAACGGTAATAATAACAAAGAAACAGCAAGCTATCAGCATGAAAAGTTTGTTACCATTAAACTAAACAATAAAAAATTTAAAATATCAGATGTTTTAATGGTAAAAAGTGTAAATAAAATAAAGGATAAAAGATTTTTCAGAAGAAAATATTTTCTTGTACCTACTATCGATTATTTTTACAAAAAAAATAAAAAAGTTGGATTTTACTTTGAATTTTATCATTTAAAAGTTAGTGCCTTAGAAAAGATAGGAAAATATTCTGTAGATTATAAAATTGTTTTTGATGCTCTGGATAAAGTTGTTTATAAAAACAGTAAAACTAAGGATGATGCAAACGAGAACGGTTTTTTCATAGAGTTTATGAATATGCAGGATTTATTTACAGGAGTTTACAGATTAGAAATTACGTTTAAAGATGAAAACAGTGGACAATCGTTTGATAAAACAAAATATTTTAGGATATATAATAAAGATAAAAAATTAAAATAAAATGAAAAAATTAATTGTATTTATTTTACTGGCTTTATTATTAATCAGCTGTGTTTCTTATAAAAATATATATAGTAAATTGGAAGGAGAAGATAAAAAATACTTTTATCTTCTCCTCTATGAAGTCCCATCAAAAAGAATAAAGCAGGTATTAAGTTATAAAAAACACAAAAAAAGATATGTTGTCAATAAAATATTAAAAGAAGAATCAAGAAAAAAAGGGATGCCTTTACAAAGATATAAGGCCAAAAAGTTGGAAAAAATTAGAAGAGCGAATATGCGGTACGGCCAATACGAAAAAGGCATATTTACTGATCGGGGCAGAATATTGATTAAATACGGTTATCCCGAATCGAAAAAAAACAAGATAAAAAAAAATAATGAATATGTTATTTGGAGTTATCCAGAATATAATGTAGATTTTGAATTTAAGAAACTATCCAGCGGAGAATATAAATTAATAAATACTGTAGATGAATTACTATAACTATTAACATTAACATTTTCTGGGATTGTCCTTCTTTATGAAAAAAAAAATATTACTTCTTCTTTTTTTTATCGTAAGTATTACTACAATTTTTTCTTTACCTTCACGTTCTAAAAGACAGAGATCAGTTGCTTCATTCAAAAAAAAGGATAGAACTTTTAAAATAAAAAAGCTATTTTTTCATAGTGAATTATATAAAATAAAAAAATATTATTATGGTTCTATTCCCATGCTCTATAAATGGGAGTTTGATTATGACTTATGGCAAATTATTAATAGACAGCAGGAAATTGAAGAAACTAAAACTGATGAAGGTGTAATTGAAGATATAAAAATAAGTAAGGATACATCAATTAAAATTTCAGGAGTACAGGATGCAGGTATAGATATTGAATACTATGATTATTTAAATAATGAAAATATAACAGATGAAAGATATATAGATAATATGAGTTATAGTATTAACCAGAAAAGATATTTGAATGTAGTTACAAATATAAAGGATAGATTATTTATAGATATAGATTATGATGATACTTCCGATTGGGAAACAAAAAAGAATATACTGCTTGAGTATAAGGGGAAAGAAGATGAAATTATACAAAATATAAAAGTTGGAGATATTAATTTATCCCTTCCCGATACCAGATTGGTTTCTTTTAATAAAAAATTATTCGGTATAAAAGGAAATATTAAATTAGGTCCCCTTGATTATTATGCTTTTTACAGTAAACAAAAGGGCAAATCATCGAGTTCTTCATTTTCAGGTCAGGCAGATCAGGTTGAGTTCAATATAAATAATGATAATTATTCGAATGATTATTTCAATCTTAACAGGGTTTTTGAAAAGCAGGAGATTCCCTCTGATTTGAGCTCAATAAATGTATATTATGATGATAGGGTTTCGACAAATAATGATGATGCAAAAAAAATAACTGTAACAATTAATGGTTCAACACAGCAGTATTTTTTTGATAAATTAGAAATAGATAATGATTTTACAATCATAAATGATGAGGGAAATATTATAATAAAAATGTTAAAGAACTATAGTAATGGAGTTATCGCTGTTGAGTTTCAAAATTTCCCGCTAATCGATGAAATGGATAAAAGACAAATAATATATTCTAAAAATGATACTATTGAGTATGAGAATGAAATAATTGTTGATAAGGGAGAATCAAAATACCTAACTAAAAATAGATATTTTTTGAATTATGAAAATATAAACCGGAATGAAGCAACAATCAAATTAAAAGATGAAAGTGAAAATGTTTTTTCAAGTTATAAAGATCAAAATGGAAATAATTACAGTTACAGTTTTATTTTTGGTATTGATGAGGATAATGACGGAGAAGTTGACCCTCGTTTCATCGATTATCAAAATGGAGTACTAACCTTTAAACATAAAGTAGATGGAGAAGTAGTTGAAAATAATAGACCCTTTTCACTAAAAGAAAAATATGTTAAGAATGGAGACCTAAATATTAGTTCATTGCCGGATAATTTAGAAGAAATTTATGAACAAATAGGAGAAAATGATACAGTTGAAATGATAAATGATCTGGACAATAATAAAATTTATGAGGATACAGTTTATGAATCAAAATATAAAATATATCTTTCTTATTTTTATTTTCCAAAGGTGTTTGACTTAAGAAGCGACATACTGCCAAACAGTGAAGTTGTTATGGTTAATGGGAAAATACTGGAAAAAAATAAGGATTACAGTATCGATTATTCTTCAGGAGTTATCAGATTTAAGGATGAGAGCTTAATTACAAAAAATGCTGATATTGAAATAAATTATGAATATCAACCAGCATTTTTATCAAAAAATAAAACATTATTCGGGAATAGAGCAGAATATCAAATAAATGAAAACCTAAAGGTAGGGGCTACGTATATAAAAAACTGGATGCCCAAAGAAGATCTGGATAGAGTTCCAACTTTTGTAGATGAACTAGAATCAAAAAATGTTTATAGTACAAATTTAAATTATAAGTATGATAAAAACGACTTAAAAGTAGAACTTAAAGGGGAATTGGCTAAAAGTTCTACAAATCCAAATACATATGGAAAAGTTGTATTTGAGGATATGCAGGATTCGAAGTTATCTATGGATGTATCAATGGAAACAAGATTATGGAATATAGCTTCATATAAATACCTGTCAAGTGATGATAGACATATAAAAACAGAGTCTGGAAACAATAATGTAGATAAACTTCTTGAAAATGAAATAATTGATAGTTATAGAATAGATTCCTCCTTTAAGGAACAAAAAATTATGACTATGAAGAAGTTGGTTACTATAAAGGAACTTATATTACC
>CAZMFS010000248.1:0-3632 GCA_964565585.1 uncultured bacterium | reverse complement strand
TTTTTTTTATATATATTAATTATTAATAAGTACTAAGTTGACATATTATTATTAATAAATTATAATACAAATTAACCGATTTTAAAAAGGAGGTAATATGAGTATAGGTTTTACAGAAATTCTATTGATTCTTTTTATTGTATTAATTTTGTTTGGAGCTAAACGTCTTCCTGAAGTTGCTAAATCAATGGGAAAAGCGTATAGGGAGTTCAAAAAGGAATTTTCTTCATTTGAAGAGGAAGAACAGGAATTAAAGGACAACAATCAGAAAGATAAAAAAGAATAAAATGTATGAAAAAGAAATTAGAATTTTTCGATCATTTAGAAGTATTTCGAAAAAAACTTATTTTTTCTCTATCAATATTAGTAGTTTTTTTTATTCTTGCCTTTATATTTAGAAATTATTTAATTAAAATTATTTCACACCCGTTTAATCAACCCAATTTACCCTCTTTAAATTTTTACTTTTTTAAAATATATGAAAAATTTCTAGCCTACATGAAATTTTCTTTTTATGTAGCCATACTTCTTACTATACCTATCGCCGCTGGATTTTTACTATCCTTTATTTATCCTGCACTTTATAAAAAAGAAAAAAAAGAATTTTTGGCTATCTCTACATTTTCTCCAGTATTATATTTTTTCTCAATTTATTTTGTTTATAACTTTCTAGCTCCACTAACAATTAAATTTTTTTTGAGCTTTTCTTCCCAGGATGATATTGAACCACTATTAAATTTTTCTGCCTATATTGATCTTTTATTTTTTTTAATTATTATTCTTGCTATTTGTTTTCAAATACCTATTTTTATACTTCTACTTGTTAAACTTGATATTATATCGTATAGTTTTTTAAAAAGCATAAGAAAATATTCAATAATAGGAATATTTATTATTGCAGCTTTGTTTACACCTCCTGATATAATTTCCCAGCTCTTAGTTGGTGTAATTTTGTATCTTTTATTGGAATTAACGATTTTTATTGCAAAATTTGTAAATAAAGATAAGGAAGTAGATTATGAAAAAGATTCTTAAAAAATTTAGAGTTGTTTGGCAATTTGTTTTTCTAATTACCTTTTTTATATCATCATATTTAATATTAAACAATATTTTTTATGACTATTATTATTCAGTTCAGTTCATCCCTTCAATAATAGGTCTAATTTTTCAATTTACTACTATTTTTATCATTTTCACAATTTTAAATATCCTTTTTGTTGTAATATTTGGAAGAATTTATTGTTCATTTTTTTGCCCTTTGGGTATGATACAGGATCTTTTTGAATTTATTCTAGCAAAAATAAAGCTCTTAAAATCAAAAAATCAAATTAATCAAAGATTAACTTTTATAACCTCCTCGATACTATTTACAATTTTCATAATTTCCTTTTTTTTCAATTTTAAATTCCTTACATCTTTTCTGGAACCATTTTCAATCTCTTCTAAGTTGCCATATTTTATGGATTCTGTAATTTCGGGAGTTAATATTAATGTTTTTCTGTTTATCTGGATTTCCTATTTTTTTATATTATTAATTCTTACTGCTTTAAGAAAAAGAATTTTTTGCTTATATATCTGCCCTACCGGTTTTCTGCTTAGAGTATTATCAAATCTATCTCTTACTAACCTAATAATAGATGATGAAACATGTATAGAATGTAATAAATGTGTAGAAAATTGCAAAACAAGCTGTATCGATATACAAAATTATTCCCTAAATGATTCTATTTGTGTGAGATGCTTTAACTGTCTATCAGTATGCCCAACCGGAGCAATTTCATTTAAAAGTAATATTTTTAGCTTTAAAAACAGTGCAATTACTGAATCTCCTTATAAAAGAAGAAATTTTCTCAAAAAACTAGGAGGTATTATATTACTTATAGTATTTTCAAGCTTACTAAAAATTAAATCACTACTACCTTTTCACAAAACCTTTGATAAAAATAAAACCTTTCCCCCTGGAAGTAATAATTTAGATAGTTTCTTAAATAAATGTATTAACTGTTTAAGATGTGTGGACATCTGCCCTACTAATGTTCTACAACCTTCTGCTAATTATCCTTATCTTGATTATGAAAAAAGTTTTTGTGATTATTTCTGCAATGAATGCAGCAAAATATGTCCAACAGATGCAATTAATTACATTGATATTAAGATGAAGCAGAAAACTGCTCTTGGCAAATCAAACCTAAATAAAGATATATGTGTAGTATATTCAAAAAATCAATCCTGTGGGGCATGTGCAGAAATATGTCCCACAGGGGCTGTACATATGGTCGATTATAAAGAAAATTTGAAAGGTCCAGCAATAGATAATACTATTTGTGTCGGATGCGGATCCTGTGAATATGCATGCCCTACAAGACCTATTAGAGCTATTAAGGTAGATCCTTTTAAAAACCATAAAAAATTAAATATTAAGGAACAAAAAGTTGAAAAAGAAGTTAAAGAAGAGAAGTTTCCATTTTAATAATTTTAGCATATATTTGTTAAAACAAAGGAGGTATTTATGGATAGACGTGAATTTTTAAAAAAATCATTAAAAATTATTGGAGCTACATCAATTGGTTATATAGCATCTGGTACACCCTTTATATGGGGACAATCCAATAAAGATTATGAACTAGTAGCAGTACAGGGTTCTAACCCTGATGTAATGTTTAAAAAAGGTATTTCTTATCTAGGTGGTTTAAATAAATACATAAAAAAAGGAGATACTGTTGCCATTAAAGTTAATGCATCCTGGAATTCTTCTCCCGAAGAGGGAGGAAATACTAATCCCGAACTTGTAAAAACAGTTGCTCAGGCGTGTATCGATCTTGGAGCTAAAAAAGTTAATATTTTCGATCATACTATTTACAATGCAGATACAACATACAAGGTAAGCGGTATTAAAAATGCAATTAGCGGAACTAAAGCTAAAATTGCACCTGCAAATCAGACCAAATATTTTAGCAATGTAAAAATTCCTAATACCAAAATATTAAAAAGTACAGATGCTCATGAACTGGTACTTTCTGCTGATAAGTTAATAAATATTCCAATATTAAAAACCCACGGTTCGACCAAAATGACAAGTGCTATGAAAAATTTTATGGGTTGTATCTGGGATAGATCTTTCTATCATAGAAATGGTCTTCATAGGTGTATTGCTGAATTTCTAAATTTCAGAAAGCCGGATTTAAATATTGTTGATGCTTATAATGTAATGGTAAGAGGTGGACCTTCGGGTTATTATAACAGTAAGATTGTTACCAAAAAAATGCAGTTAATTAGCACGGATGTTTTGGCAGTTGATGTAGCTGCTTCACAAATACTGGGCTTTAAGCCAAAGAACATTAATTATTTGCAGGATGGAAAAGAACTTGGATTGGGAAAATACAACCTAGATGATGTAAGAATTAAAAAAGTATACTTATAAATTAATTTATATGAAAAAAATTTACTAATCCTGTTTTTTTTAATATTTCATTCCAGCTATTTACTGTTAGAAAGCTACTTAATTTATAATATTAATTTAATATACTCAATCGTTTTCCAGCAACTCTTCTTCTTCTACAGCATTAAATAATTTATTACCACAATTTTGACATTCTTTATTTGTTCTCATAAGTAATACTTTACCGTCTTAA
>CAZMFS010000247.1:0-3663 GCA_964565585.1 uncultured bacterium | reverse complement strand
TATACCTGTTTAACCAGCCTAGTTTCATAAGTTTTCATTGTACATTTTGAAAGAAAGGGAACTATAACAACCAGAAACATTCCCAGATAAACAATAGGTTTTTTAATATTTAACAGGTAATCATACCATCTTTTCTCAGTGTTTTCATTTTTATCTTGAGCCACGATTATTCACCTCCAAGGTAGGAACGTTCAATTCCCAGAATAATCTTAATCGCAGTAGCCATAATACCTAATCCAATTCCTATTAATAATCCTCTCATAGCTGCAACTGTTGGTACTGCCATAATCCATTCTGATAATTTACCAAAAACCATTAAAGGTCCAAATGCAACTCTACCAAGCATTACAATGAATCCTGAAATGAGTAAAAGTGTAGAAATCCATTCACTAACCTTAAATGCTCTGTATGCCGCTGATGTAATATAAAAAGCCAATAATGAGAATATTGTTGCTTGTAAAGGCACATAAACATAATCGTACATATTTTGAAATAAAACCGATAAAGTTCCTCCTTCTTTAGCCATTCCCACTAACCCGGCAACGGCCATAATAACCAGAGAAACAAAAGTTATAATACTGTAAACCCGTTCGTCGGGTTGCCTTCTCATTTTGGTAAAATGATACTTAGTCAAGCTTGCAACACCTATTGCTATTGAAAATCCAAATAGAATAGGCATCCATGAGTTCTGTATATCTCTATATCCATTTAAAGCAGGAATAATCTGCATAGCAAAACCTGCTAAACCATAGATTACTGTTAATGCAAGAGGCAACCTTCTTTTCCAAAAATTCATATAATCAACCCCTTTCAATATTTCTTAACAGTATAATAACAAATTAATATCAAAACTCAACAATATTCTTACAATTCATAACCGTAATTGTTTCATAATTATAATAATACCAACTATGTAAAGTTAATATTATTAGTTTAAAGAGGAATAAAATTAAAAATATTAAAAATTGATAAAAATAGGAAGAGCCAGTAAAGTGATTTTACTGGCTCAATAAAATACATTTATTTAAGTATATAGTCTATCACAAAATCGATGCCAATTAAATTAGTTATAAGTGCTAAAATTGTAACTATCAACAAAATTGCTTTGAAGTAATCCTGAGCTTTTAAAGTCCCAAGAAGCTTGGGCGCCCTACTCAGATAAGCCGAAGCTGCATAAAGCTCCTCTCCAATTAATGTATAATCACAGGATGCAATAAAAAATGGTATCTGTGAGGTTGCATCGGTTCCTGCTATCTGAATAGCACCAACAGAGTTAGCAGTTTCTGCAAGAATTAAAGATTCCGCCCAAAACATTCCTAAAAGAAATACAGCTCCAGGTTTTTCTCTAACCATTGCTCCCTGTGCAACACTTGCAAAAGCAAACTGACTTCCTGCTGCAAAATATACATCATCTTCATTATATAGATCGGGTCTACCTGCTGATAAATAAGCTTCATGAACAACTTCCTGTGCTACTCCTAATACAATAGGATCTCTATTTAAAACTTTAAGTGGAGTAGAATACTGTGCTACCTTTTGTCCAACGGATCTCAATATATTTAATGAAGCAATTGTAGCAACATCCCTAATAGTTGAGAGTCCGGGAATATAAAACACAGGTTTTCCCATTTCTGTAGCTCTACCAACTGCATTATCGATCTCTTCAAGACCCGGAATTCTTCTCACAAATAAATCTCTACCTTTTCTCGCATGGCTCACGAGTACCATAATTAAAGTAATAAAAATTACAGATGCAAAAAATGAATTGATTTTATTAACATCAAACCATGCTCCTTTAGTTTTAACAGAAGCACTATTTATTTTTACACTTTTTCCCTCTTGCTGCGCATAAATTTCAGCAATAACTTTAGTATTAACTTTTTCAGTAGTTACAGGTATCTTCATCTTTTTTTGATTATTAATTATTTTAACATCTCTTAATTTTTTTCTTTTACCATCATATTCTGAATAAACCTTTAAATTATATTCGTTAATATTTTCAGGTTTGTTTTGAGGGGTTACATAGATTTCGGTTTTTGTTCCACCTTCATTTTTAACATCTATGATTTCTAATTTACATTTGGGTTTTACATTATCAGAATTATTTTGGCCGTAGATAGTTATTATTGATAATATTATTATAAGAAATATAGCTATTTTTTTCATTCTTCCCCTCCTATTACATTATTTTATTCTCAATTAACGGCCACCATCTATTGATGATGAAGTTCATTCTATCAACAAATAAACTTATACGGGCCATAAATGTATAGCCAAAAGCCGCTCCAAATCCTACCATCATGTATAAAAGAGCAGGTTTTCTTGTATATTTAATTACCGGATTGTCATTTTTAAATGAAAAGAAAAAATAAATAAGTACAACCAATACTCCAATTACTAGAAGCGGACCATACGTTGCTTGATACAGATTTGAAAATGTCGGATTGTTAAAAAAATCAATTACTTTTTGAACATTTAACAATGATTCACCATCGGCTACAACTGTACTGTGAAGCTGTTTTATCACTCTGGCGTTTAAAGCCGGAGCTATAGCATAACCCGAATAAAAACCGACTGTAATGGAAATTGGATACCTACTTAACCAGGCATACTGGTCAGTTGTTCTACTTAAATACATCAATCCAATTAATATACCAACTGCCAGAAATCCAGCAGCTAAAATATTCCCGCTGTTAACAGCGTTCATAAGTGGTTTCCATACTCTGGGTATAAAAATCTGTGTAAATGTTATAACCACAAGATATCCAACAGATATACCCGCAAATAGATGTTCCGCGAATTTATAAAATGGATTATCTTTTATTAAAAATGAGAATATAGATAAAGTAAGAAATACCGCAAATGTCGACCATAATATAGTTCCCATAACTCCTCCTATTCATACTTTCTTTTTATAAAATATCCCACATTTGCAATAATAATTAAAATTATTACATAAAAATGGGCTACAGTCTGAGCTGACATACCCAACCTTGCCAATTTTCGGCTGTTTATTTTGTTTATTATTTCTGTTTGAGTAAAATTTGGTTCATAGTAACGTTCCTTATATTTTGAAGTATCTTTTGCACGATACAAGTTTCTTAGATAATTACTAATATTTTTATCAATTTCTTTCTTTTCTAAAGAATTAAACAACTGTTCGTATTCTGCAGCTCCTTTAAGCCCACCCATCATTCCAACTAGCTGGTTCGATTGCAAATATGGGTATAACCTTGCTGCATTTACAGCGGTTACGCCAGCAGCAACGTCCTGGTTGAATAGGGTATTTGCGTACTGTACATATAATTCTGCTAAACTGGTTGAAGAAATACTTACAAACAGACCCAAATTATTGTAGCTATGAAACTTTTTTACAATGGGAATATTATATGTATCTTTTCCATAGTAATCAGTCGAAGCAAATATTCTAACATCATTATTTAATGATAGAACAGCCTGTAAAAAAGGATATGCAATTCCAAGATATACATAATCTTTTCCATAGATTTTTCCGTATTCTTTGGCTATTGAATTCATCCTTTCAATACCGTAGTCTGCAGCCGTTCTAACACCTGCCCATCCCAGTACAGGTATATCTCTTATAAATGCATGTCTTAATATGGAATTAAGCATCGGGCTAGTTTCAGCCTTTGATGATGGTGC
>CAZMFS010000246.1:0-3704 GCA_964565585.1 uncultured bacterium | reverse complement strand
TGGTCCTGTTCTATCTCCTGCTGGCATAAAAAACACCTCCTTTATATACTATTAATAATTTCAATAATTTCTACTTCTACCATTTCCTCTTCTTCTTCTACGTCTGCAACATCCCCTGCTGTGTCCGAAGTTTTTAGCTCGATTTAATATATTAAATGATCCACATTCGGGACATTTTTCTATCTCTTCATACGGGAAAGCCTCAAACGAATATCCACAATCCTGACATATATAAATAAAATTATTAAAGTGTACATTTCCACCTTCTATGATAATTTCTTTTCCTTTAATAATAGCTTCTGATATTTTTTTATGTGCCGAATCGATTAACCGGGTAAATGTAGGTCTTGATACTTCAAGCTTCTCTGCTGCTTCCTTGTGAGATAACTTTTTATAGTCGGATAATCTTATAGCCTCGTATTCATCTAAATTTAAAACCACACTATCTAAATTTCTTCTTCTAACTCCTACAGGTTTCATACCCATAGCGATTGGTGGTTTTCCTACTCTTCTAACTTTTTTTGGTCTTGCCATAACTCCCTCCAATGTTATGAACTTATGTTCATTATTATTATATTAGCCCAAATTCACTTTGTCAAGACACTATTTAAAATCTTTGGCATGATTTCAATAGTGTTATATTTATTATATGATTTAATTTTAAATACGTAAATTAAAAAATCTAAGCAGAGATTTTTCGTTACTCGTTATTTTAGGTTCATTATTCGATACAAATTAAATGATAGCCTTGCAAAGAGTTAACATTCAAGCTATTTACTTTTTTCCTTTTACTATTCACTAAAAAATCTCGTAAGAGATTTTATAATTTTCAATTTTAAATTAGCTTTGCTAATTTAATAAACTGTTTACTAATAGTATTTTTAGGGTAATATAAGAGAAAACTAAAGGGGGCTATTTTATGTATGAAAACTACATTTATTTTGTAAAAAACTTTTTGCTATTTTCTGCTTTTATTCAGTTTGCAATATTAGGAACGCTGGGTGAATATATAGGGATCTGGATTGAACATAAAAAAATATACAATCCTTTTAATATAAGAGAACTAATCCTTAAAGCTGTAGGATGGGGAATTCTGGGTATAATAATTAAATACGCCTTTACTGGATTCTGGGGATTTACAGAGGCGCTGATTCATAAGGGACTTTTACCTTCAATCTTTTCAACCAGCTTTTTATATGCCTTAAGTACCTCTATTTTTACCAACACTCTTTTTGGTCCTCAAATGATGCTCTTTCACAGATTTACAGACAATATTATAATGAAAAGAAGAAGCTATAAAGGAATTAAAAATTCTATTTTCACTTTACTCTGGTTCTGGATTCCAGCCCATACTGTAACTTTTATACTTCCAGCTCATTTACAAATTGGATTAGCTGCTCTGTGGTCTGTAGTACTTGGAATCATACTCGGATTTTTTAAAAGAGAGAATGAATAACAACATACGGATAGATTTATAGTTTTATTTAACTTTTAACTATAATTAAAATTACTTGACATAAATCTATCTGGTATTAATATATATTCATGCAAAGTTTTACTATTAATCTATTAAAATCTAGATTAATTAATTTTTCTTTTAAAACCCTATCTTTCTTAAGTTTTATCTGGTGGCAGACTCTCTAACATAACGAGTCTGCCTTTTTACTATTTCCTATATTTTTTTCATTTTCTATATTAAAATTTAATTTTCAACATACCGGATAAAATATTAAGGAGGATAATAATATGAAATCTGTAAAAGTAAAAAAACAGTTTGGCAAATACGGAGGGGCATACGTTCCTCATAATTTAAAAAAGAATTTGAAAGAACTTGAGAAAGTATTTTTGAAATATAAAAATAATGACAGCTTTAAAAAAGAATTAAAATATTTATTGAATAACTACGTGGGGAGACCTTCTCCACTTTTCTTTGCGAAAAAACTTTCAGAAAAAGTGGGGAGCAGGATATATCTTAAAAGAGAAGATCTAAATCATACAGGAGCTCATAAAATTAACAATACAATTGGGCAAATACTTCTGGCAAAAAAAATGGAAAAGAAGGAAATAATAGCCGAAACCGGAGCGGGACAGCACGGTGTAGCAACTGCAACAGCAGCTTCTCTATTTGATATGGATTGCAAAATCTTCATGGGAAAAAAAGATATAAAAAGACAGAAAATGAATGTAAAAAAAATAAAAATGTTAAATGCCGAGCTCATCGAGGTTGAATCAGGACATCAAACTTTAGAAAGTGCAGTAGATAAAGCAATAGAATACTATATTAAAAACCCTGATAGTTATTATCTACTTGGCTCAGCAGTTGGTCCTCATCCATATCCCTCAATTGTAAAATACTTTCAATCAGTTATTGGCAAAGAAGTCAAGAAACAAATACTTAAAAAAGAAAAAAGCTTACCGGACTCAATCTATGCCTGTGTCGGTGGCGGTTCGAATGCAATCGGAATCTTTTCAAGTTTTATAAATGAAAATAATGTGAAATTATACGGTGCAGAAGGTGGAGGGAAAGGACTTAACACCCTTAAGAACGCAGCAACACTTTCTTTGGGAGAACCTAAAATATTTCAGGGTTCATACTCTTACTGCCTAACAAATAAAAAAGGAAGTATAAGAAAAGCATACTCAATATCTGCTGGTCTTGATTATCCCGGTATCGGTCCCGAACATTCCTACCTAAAGGATATAAAAAGGGTAAAATACAGTGCAATTACAGATGAAGAAGCCGTTAAAGCCTTCAAAATACTATCTAAAACAGAAGGAATAATTCCTGCTATAGAATCCGCACACGCAGTATATTATGCAATTAGAAATGAAAACAACAAAGACAATCTGGTTATAATAAACATCTCGGGAAGAGGAGATAAAGATATTAGCAGAAAAATCTTTTAGGTTATAAGAAATACAGAAAGGCAGAATTTAATTTTCTGCCTTTCTATTTAAATATTTAAATTATTCTATTTCTAATCTTATTGCTGCGTTTGGATCAACCGATCTATATGTAAAAGATTCTGTTATAAAGAGAGTAACTTTTTTATCGGTTTGCTTCTGATATCCAATAGAAAAATCATGACCCAGTGTCAGTTCAAAGTCTCCACCTCGATCAGAAACCAGATAAGCATTATCTATAGCCTGACTGTAAATAATTTTACCTTCAATTAAATTTTCAATCTGTCTTTTTATTGGATAGCCCTTAGTGAATTTTACTATTTTCTGCCATACATCCGGATTAACAACCAAATTATATGGACCTTCGATAGATTCATCCCTAAAAATTGATACTCCTTTAGAAATTGTATCAAGAGCTTTTTCGGGATCTTTGGGCATTTTAATTGTATTTTCTGCTTCATTTTTTAGTCCTGTTATATTAGCTTTTTTAAATCCGTTATATATAGCATTTTCTTCAAATAAAGCCATCTTTTTAGCAGCCTCTTCCAGAGGATCAAGATCTATATCTTTTGCTCCCCTTTCAATGTTATCAAGTTCCCAGATATCTAAATCGAACTGAATTCTGGATTCTATTAAAGGCTGAACTTCCTTTATACCGTAATAAACACCTTTTTCTGTTGATTTTTCTTCAGTTTTTACTCTTCCCACGCTTATTGATGCAAAATCCCATCCTTTGGGACCGTTTACATCAACAAACTTTCTTGCAGAAAGATAATTTTTTAAAATTTCTGCAGCTGTAT
>CAZMFS010000245.1:0-3718 GCA_964565585.1 uncultured bacterium | reverse complement strand
GAAAATTCTTCCGAATTCATAATAAATATTCTTCCCTACATACTTCTCTAATTTCTCTGTCTCTGCTATCTCAATAAATTTTACAACAGGCTTTAATGCCTCGTGCGAAAAAGAATATACACACTTATAGAGAAAATGTCAACAATAAATTTTGAAAAAAAGGAATTTTTTATACATGAACTCAGTTCACTTTTTTTTCTCTTTAAAAAATTTTAACACTTCCTGTTTATCGTTAAAGGCAACTTCGTATCCATCAAAAATTTGATATTTTTCATGTCCTTTTCCAGCAATTAAAACAATATCATTTTTTTGTGACATCTTTAATGCCTTTCTTATGGCTACTTTTCTATCTACTTCTACTATGTAATTATCCGACTTGCTAACGCCTTTTTCTATATCCCGACAAATATCTTCGGGGTCTTCACTGTGTGGATCATCGGATGTTATAACCACAAAATCACTATACTTCTCAGCAATACTTCCCATCAAAGGCCTTTTGGTTTTATCTCGGTCTCCTGTACATCCAAAAACTGTAATTATTCTTTGCTTTTTAGACTCTAGTAGTTCCTCTAATACACTCTTTAAGCTTGCTGGAGAATGAGCATAATCAATATATATTTTTATCCCGTTTTTTTCTAAAAACTCCATTCTCCCTGGGATCTGCTTGGTTTTAAAATTATAAGTTTTATTTTTTACTCCCACTTCTTTTAAAATAAGAGCGGCCATAACAGAATTATAAATATTAAACTTACCTTCCAAATTTGTTTTAATTAAAATACAGCTATTTAATTTAATATCATATCCATTACAATTATTTTTCTTCTTGTAACTAAATTTTACATCTCCATTGTTTTTTCCAAAGGATATTACGGGGATATTCAAATCCTTTATTAATTTCTTACCGTATGAATCGTCTGCATTTATACAGGCTTTTTTGGCTTTTTCATTTGAAAAAAGTCTTTTTTTTGTTTCAAAGTAACTATCCATATTTTTATGGTAATCAAGATGATCATGAGATAAATTAGTAAATCCTGCAACATCAAAATAGATGCCATTTATTCTTTTTTGAAAAAGTGAGTGAGATGAGACCTCTAAAACACAGTAACTATGACCTTCCATATAAAATTTATATAACAATTCATAAAGGCTGTAAATATCAGGAGTAGTCAAAACATTCCTTTTTCTATTTTTATCTTTATCATATATTCCTATTGTTCCTATGTAACAGGCATCCATATTTCTTTCTAAAAGATAATTATATACCAAAAATGAAGTAGTTGTTTTGCCCTTTGTCCCCGTTATTCCAATAAAGGTCATTTTTTGGGATACATTATCATAGAAATTATTTAAGGCCTTTTTTTCGAAATCTTCTATTGAATCAACTTTTATTAAAGGAATATTATCAAGCTTTTTATCAGAAACAACTGCTACTGCTTTTCTTTTAAGTGCATCCGTTATAAAATTTTTTCCATCTGTTTTTTCACCTTTTTTGGCTACAAATATATATCCTTCCGAAACCTTTCTTGAATCAGCAACTATCCCCTGTACCTCCATGTTTTTTTCTATGTTGTATATTTTACAGGAGTCTATCCCTTTAACTATCTTTTTGATTTTCATATTTTTCAACTTCTTTCATTAGCTTTTCTTTTATCGAAAACTTATTTGATATAAAGAAAAGATTCTTTTTCAAAAAATTGATATATGCTTTTCGGGATAAATATTTTTTTAGTATTTTGTTGGATCTTTTAACAATCAAATCCGAATCGGTTGATATCACAAAAGGGAATTTTCTATATATTTTCCTTATATTTTTTACTGCTTCTGCATCGTTACCATTCAAAAAATTCTTTTTTGCTAAAAAATACAGTAGTTCTGCTGATAGAAGATCGCTGACCTCTTTATTTAAAAGCATTTTTGCTATATCTATGGAATCTCCTGTTTGTTTTATTAAGTTTCGGACATTTGTATTTTTACTATCATCCAGTTTGTCTATTTCATTTAAGGCTTTAAGAACTATTTTAACATCTTTTGGATATTTAATTTTCAAATGTGTAGTAAAAACATTGTAAAACGAATTTACAGCCTTTCTATAATCCTTTCTATGCAGATACAGTTCTCCTAAATAAAATTGAAGAATCATTTTAGAATCTGTGAAAGCCGATTTTTCTGGAGAACTCATCTCCTTAAAATTAACAATTACCAGATTATATGTGTTGGGATGGTTAAGTGCAACATCATACATTCGTTTTATTGCAAGAGTTTTAAAATCTACCTCTCTTCCATTAATATCTTCCCAATATACATCTGTATATCTCAAAACAGTTCTTCTATAAAACTTAATAGCCATTTCATAATCATAAAAATGTTTTCTAGCAATCTCAGCCATATAAAACTGTGCTTCTGCAAATACATACCCGACATTCCCATCCAGTATATACTTTTCATCCGCATATCTAGCATACTTTCTAATTAACTGCCTGTATTCCCAGTATGCTTTAAACATATTTTTTTTCTGAAAGTGCTCTATCCTTGCAATCAAAAAATGAGCTAACGGAGCTATATGAAATTTATATTCATATTGGTTGGAAAATTTTGAAAAAACACCATTCTTATAATTTTTGATTATTTTTCTAAAATAATCTGTAGCCTTTCCATAATCCATTAAATCAAAATATAACTTCCCTGCATAAAACAAACAATCATCAGCATATCTGGAATCAGGAAAATTATTAGTTATTTTTAGGAAATTATCCGACAAAAATTCAACTCTTTTTCTTTCAAACTCACCTTTTTCATGCATCTTTTTATATAAATTTAGACAGTTTTTAAAGTAAGGAACTATATCACTATCATCAATCAATTCAAATTTATAAACTTTGCTTTTAAAAATCTCAAAATTGTTTTTTTGAGGTATTTCTTTCTTCGAACAGGAAATAAGAATAACAAAAATAGAAGATATCACAAAAATTTTTTTCATAGCAATATATATTAAAAAGAGTTAAAGGGAGAACCCTTTAAACTCTTTTTTCTTCAATCTCCTTTTTAATATTATTGATAAAATTATCTAGGCTGGTTTTTCCTCTATCTTCTCCTTCTCTATCTCTAACCGACACGGTATTATCTTCAATCTCATTATCACCCACAATCAACATGTAAGGAATCTTTTTATCTACTTGTGTTTCTCTAATTTTATAACCAACATTCTCATTTCGGGAATCAATTTTAACTCTGATATTCTCGTTTGTTAATCTATTTTTTACCTTTTCCGCATAATCCAGATGATTATCAGAAACCGGAATTATCATTACCTGAGTGGGCATCATCCAGGTAGGAAATTTTCCCGCGAAATGTTCAATTAAGATTCCAAAAAATCTTTCGATAGAACCCAACAGCGCCCTATGAATCATAACAGGTCTGTGTTCATCTCCGTCTTCTCCTACATAATTTATATCAAATCTTTCAGGTAGGTTGAAGTCTATTTGTATAGTGGATAAGTCCCATTCCCTGTTTAATGCATCGTTTACAATTATATCTATTTTGGGTCCATAAAAAGCCCCATCGCCTTCTTTGACTTTGTAATCAAGCCCCTTCTTCTCTAAGGCATTTTTTAGGGTACTTGTAGCCTTGTTCCACATTTGATCGCTACCTATACATTTTTCCTCCAGTTTTGTCCCTAAAAATACATGGTACTCAAATCCAAAAGTATCCAGAACCATTA
>CAZMFS010000244.1:0-3726 GCA_964565585.1 uncultured bacterium | reverse complement strand
AATATAACAGTTATTTCGAAAAAATAGTAAATACAGAAGATATAAACGGGGATAATTTTGTAGATTTTTATGCAGAAAAAGTTGACAATGGGAGTAAAAAATTACAGTTTTTCCGAAACAAAAAGGAAGGTACAAACAGTATATCAAAACCTTCTAACTTAAATAAGACAGTAAATAACAGCAGCGTGAATCTATCCTGGAATAAACTTGATAGTATGGATTATAGATTATATATAAAAAATAATGAAACCGGCAAATTTGTTGTGAATCCTTATTCAGATATTGCAAGTGGAAAAATAAAATTAGAAGATAGAAATATAGAGAATAGCAGAAATCAATTTTCAATCACTTTAAAACCCGGAAGTTACAGCTGGGGAGTACAGGCTGTAAACAACTCAAAAATTGGTTCCGAATTTAAAGCCGGAAATGATATTTCAATAGATAAAAACGAATTTGTAATTCCACTGAAAGAAAGAGAAGCTTTAATTTCAATTTATAATAATCTAAATGGTGATAACTGGGGCTCTGACTCTGATAATATATGGAAAAATTCAGATGGTGAATTTAGAGATCACGGAACTGAAGGTAACTGGGAAGGTATAACCGTTAATAACGGCCATATTACTCAAATATATCTGGAAAATTATGATTCTTCGAATGGTAGTATTTCTGCTTCAATTGAAGATTTAGGTAATCTGGAAATACTAACATTGAAAGATATGAATATTGATTGCAGTATTCCTGTCGAGATATACTCGCTGGATAATCTTAGAAGGCTGAATCTCTCAAAGAATAAAAATATAACAGGAACTATTTCCACAAAAATAAAAAATCTAATAAATTTAGAGTATTTAAACCTATCAAAAACGGGTATTTCAGGAAATATTCCCGTAGAAATTGGAACTTTAACTAATCTTAGAAAATTAGAGCTTAACGGGACTGGAATTGAAGGAGAAATACCTAAGGAAATTTCTAATTTAACCAAGTTGAAGGTTCTCAATCTAGCCGGTCCCGGTATAGATAGTTCAGACGGCGGCGGTACTGTATCTATTGCCAGCAAAAATACAAAAACAGGTTACCAGACAGGTAAAATAAGCGGTCCAATACCCGCAGGAATAGATGAACTTACTGAATTAAATAGGCTTAATTTGGCTAATAATAAATTAGAGGGAAATATTCCTGAAGAAATAGGTAACTTAGACAAACTTGAGTATTTAAATCTTTCTTTTAATAAGCTGCAGGGAGAAATTCCTTCTAATTTAAGTGAACTGATAATAGAGAAAAATAATAACCGTTCCGACTTTTCAGTATATTTAAATAGTAATAGTTTAAGCGGCAAACAACCGAATGAAATACATAATATGGCTGCGGATTATGGAACATTTATTTATTATAATAAATTAAATGTAACTACCGAATATTATTATAAAATGAGTGAAGACAACAGCTTTAATAATTTTTCAAGTAAACTAAATTCTAATCTGCCTGCTCAAACAATACCGCCTGAAATATTTAAAGCAAAACCTGTTTCAGATTCCGAGATAAAGCTAACCTGGGATACTATACCGTATAAAGATAATGGCGGTTATTACATAATTCATTACGGTACTTCACCTGACAACATGAATAATACAGTACAAACTTCTGATAAAATACAGAGTGAAATTACGGTAAATAAACTGGATGGTGGCACGGAATATTATTTTGGTATAGAAACCTATACCCCATCTCATGCTGCCTACACTCCCGGTAATATACAGCTAACTCAGAAAAATGCTATTCACAGCGGATACAAAAGCGTTATAAAGGCAAAAACAGGTCAAACGCAGTCTTTTATAAATGTTTCCCTACCCAAAGGCGGGGATACCCTTAGAAAGGGTGAATACTACCGAATAAGGTGGAACGATAATCTATCCGATAGTCAAAAATTGACATTGAAGCTGTTCCAAAACGGACAACAAATAAGAACGATTGAAGATAGCTGCAATAATACAGGAGTGTATTACTGGTATGTTCCTCCGGTAGAAAGTCTGGAGGGAAGCAACTTTTCTGTAAAAATTATAAGCAATTCCGATAGCAGCATAAACGGGGGAAGCGGTAATTTCTCAATTGGTTCATCGGAAAGGTTTATAAGTATACAGTATCCAGACCAAAACGATGAATTATTCAAAAATGAAACATTTGAAATTAGATGGAAGGATAATATCGGGAATCCTTTTTATCTTATAGAGCTTTATAAGGATGGACAAAAGATAAAAACAATAAGGGATGATAGCGATCAGATTCCGCAGCTGAGTATGAGAAATTCAACCCAGGATGAAAGCAGTACAGATATAATTAGGGAAAAAAGCGAGCCATGGCAGGTACCTTCCGATCTTCAGATTGGTTCCAGCTATACTATTAAGATAAAAAGTTTGATTCACCAGATATCAGCTACAAGTGATCCTTTCAAACTTGTTGATTTATCTATAGAAAACCCTGATGGGGGAGAAACTCTAACAGAAAACAGCACATATGAAATAAAATGGCAGAGCAACAGCGATAAAACTCTGGGGATATATCTCTACAATGACACGGGGGAATACAAGCTAGCTGAAAACATTTCCAATTCCGGTTCCTACAGCTGGGAGGTAAAAAATCCATTTGAAAAATATATTCCTCTGGAGTATGATAATTTTTCAAGATATTCGCTTGTAAACTATTTGATAAGTTATTATAAGATGGACGGTAACATGAATGACAGCCACGGAAGCAATGACGGTTCCTCCAACCTGGCTTATTATGAAAATTCAAAGTTAAATAAATCAGTAAACCACAGCGGCGGCGGATATACCGATATTTCCCTTCAGGGTAATTTAACGGGAAGTTTCTCTATAAGCTTCTGGATAAAATACAGGGACTCAAGCAATGAAGATAGGAAAGAATATTTAATTTCTAATGATAGTTCCTCCGGTAATTACTGGAATTTAATATCCGATAGCTCCGGTGATATAATTTTTAACATAAATGCGGGTGAAAATAAGAGCATTAATCTCGGTGAAGCTGATACAAAATGGCATCATTACGTGATTCTTTATAACAGCAGTGGAGCAATTAGAGGGTATATGGACGGTGTTTTAGTCGGTGAAAAATCTATAGAAAATGCAAATACAGATTTTGGTTCAAAAATAAGGCTGGCAAGGTCACCTTCCGATATTAGCAATGATAAAATAACAAATAACAGCGAATTTGACGAGTTGGGTATATGGGATAGGGCTCTTACATCAGCTGAAGTTAAGAAACTTTACAAAAACATGAATGAATACAAAATGAGAATTAAATTGAATACCGAACACAGTCTTGACTCTGAAAGCAATGACTATTTTGAAATAAGAGAGGAACCTATTCCACAGGAGGAAAGGGATGCCCTTATAGCTTTATATAATTCTACCAACGGGGACAGCTGGAATTACAGCAACTGGAAAAAGGATGGCAGCTTCCGTGATTCCGGAACTGAGAAGTACTGGAACGGTATTATCATAAAGGATGGACACGTTAGAGAAATTCTCTTAAATGGAAATAACCTTACGGGTTCACTACCCGATTCTATAAGTAATATGAATTATCTTGAAAATATCTTAATTGGGGATAATTCTATTTCCGGAACTTTCCCTGATGTTAAAGAAATAACTTCTATAGAAAATCTTGATGTTTCAAACAATAGTATTTTCGGAAAGTTCTTTGAAA
>CAZMFS010000243.1:0-3733 GCA_964565585.1 uncultured bacterium | reverse complement strand
GAAAACTGTTTTACCTATTAAAGTTGCAGAATGGGGAATTAAGGAAATCTCCTTAATGGAGTATTTTTCTATAGAGGGATTATCTTCTGAAATTGCCCTTTCGGCTGCTTTCTTTTTGTATATATTTAATATAATAATTCCCGCTGTTATTGGATTAGTATTTGTGTTAAAAGAAGGAGTATACAATGGAAGAAAAAAATAATGATAGGTTTATTGTTGGCGGTCTTTTTGCATTATTGTTAGGAATATCTGTAATTTATAATAGTTTTTTGACTCCACCACTTGCTGCTGTTTTCTTCCTTTATCTTTTCTATCCTTATAGAAAAAAAGAAATAGTTAAGCGCTCGTTTGTAATTGTAAGCTTATTTTTACTTATCTGGATGTGGATTGAACTAAAATATCTTTTAATGCCGTTTGTAATATCTCTATTTTTGGCTTATTTATTTGATCCTCTAATAGACTTTCTTTCAAAAAAAATGAAAAGAGGTTTGGCAGTATTTTTATTTTTGTTTATTGTTGTGGGAATACTGGGGTTGATTCTAATATTTGTTATTCCCACTTTAATTACACAAATAAAAAATATTATTGAATTAATCGGCAAAAATCAACAAAAAATTATAACCTTCATAAAAGATAAATGGGAACTGTTATCCGAAAGTCAATTTATAAATATTGACACGTTATCCTCTAAAATTCAGGAGTTTATGAATAACTTATTAAACCAATTTATGTCTATATTTTCAGGATTATCGGCAATTTTTCAAAGTTTGTTTAATGTTTTAATTATCCCTGTTTTAACTTTTTATCTTTTGAAAGATTATGATAATATTTTGGACTGGCTTTTTGATAAGTTTTCATCAAAAAATAGAACTAAATTATCAAAAGGTTATGATAGATTCAATAAGATTTTTGGCAGATATATTCGTGGAGTATTAACTGATGCTCTTCTTGTAGGTGTTTTGACCTATATCGGATTGAAGGTTATAGGTATTAAGTTTGCTCTATTGATCGGATTAATCACTATCTTTTTTACATTACTTCCTTACATTGGAATCTGGATATCTTTTGGCATCTCGGTATTGATAGTTCTTACAAGCGGGGGAACATTAACTGATATTATATTGATGGCAATTATTTATTTTTTGGTTCAGATAATAGAGGGAACAATTCTATATCCAAAAATAATAGGAAAAATGATAGGTATTCATCCTGTTGTTATAATAATGATGCTTCTTGTACTTGCTCATTTCATGGGTATTATTGGATTTTTAATAGGGGTGCCTCTAACCGCTTTGTTATGGTATATAATTGATAAAAAACTAGATAAAAAGAAAGAAGTTAATGAAAATACTAAAACTTGAGTCTGATATCGCTGGTAAATTTATTGATCGTCCAAATAGATTTGTTGCAGAAATAAAAATTAACGGTTCTATAGTTAAAGCCCACGTACATGATTCTGGTAGGTTATCGGAACTTCTATATAAAGGAAATGAGATTTTATTAAGAAAGGCAAAAAATAAAAATAGAAAGACAAACTGGGATGTTATAGCCGCTAAAAGAAATACTTCATGGGTTTTAATCAATACTATGTTTCATAGAAAAATCTTTTTAAATTATATAAAAAAAGATGAATTATTTCCTTTTATAAAAATCAAAAACATTGTACCTGAATATACTTATAATAAAAGCAGGTTGGATTTTTTAATTAAAAAAAATAAAAAAAAAATATTTGTTGAAACCAAAGGAGTTACTCTTATAAAAAATAGAACTGCCGTTTTTCCGGATGCTCCTACAAAAAGAGGTAAAAAACATATTGAAGAACTTATAGAAATCGTAAAATCGGGAAATAGAGCCGCTTTGTTTTTTCTTATTTTTTTAGAAAAAAGCACCCATTTTATGCCTAATGAAAAAACCGATAAAGAGTTTTCAAAACTTTTTTATAAAGCCAGAAAAGAAGGAGTAAAAATTTACAAACCTGTATTTGGCTATGATGGTAAATATGTAAGATATATAAAAAGCATATGAGAATTTTACTTTAAAAATTAAATATAGATAGTACAATTTGAAAAAAAGGAGTTCTTATGGATAACAAATTAAAGAAATTAGATTTATGGGACAATATTTTGAATATTATATTTATAATTTTATTAATTACAGTAGTAGTTTTATATTTGAAAGGATATGAAGTTAACTCTGCATACATAGTACTTGTTTTTGGGGCTATAAATATGGCTAGATCTTTTATAAGCAAAAATTATAGTGATTTATGCGAAGATATATTAAAAGATAATTAAATGAAAGGCATGCTTCCTGTATAGCAGTTAAGTAAAAATAATAGGCTTGAATTTATAGATTAAGATATTATAATTTAACCTATGCTGTATTGAGGAGGTGTGTATTATGGAAGAGATTCTTCAAAAGATTGATAAATATATTTCCAGAATTTACTCCGACAATACAAAAAAGAAAATACTTAATTTTCTAAAAGAAAAATTAGAAAAAAAGGATTTTCAAAAGGATATTACCCAACCTGAATATTTTGATCAAAAAGATATTCTCTTAATTACATATGGGGATAGTATAAAAAAAGATGAGGAAAGTAGTCTAGTATATTTAAAAAAATTTTATAAACAGTATCTTTCTAAAGCTATAAATAAAGTTCATATATTGCCTTTTTTCCCTTATTCATCAGATGATGGATTTTCAATCACTGATTATTATAGTGTTAATGAAGATTTAGGTAACTGGGATGATATAAAAAATCTCAATGATGATGTTGACTTAATGTTTGATTATGTTTGTAACCATATTTCTGCTCAGAGTAATTGGTTTAAAAACTACTTAAAAGAGAAAGAAGGATTTGAAAATCTGGCTATAGAAGTTGATCCTGATACTGATCTTTCTGATGTTGTAAGACCTAGAGATAAACCTCTACTCACAAAATTTGAAAAACAGAGCGGAGAAGAAGTGCATGTATGGACAACCTTTAGTCCGGATCAGATTGATCTAAATTTTAAAGATTTTGAAATTTTTAAAAAAATGATAGATGTGTTTTTATATTATCTAAAACAGAACGCTAAGTGGATAAGACTCGATGCTATAGCTTATTTATGGAAAGAAATTGGGACCTCATGTATTCATCTTCCCCAGGTGCATAACTTTGTGAAACTTTTGAGATTGTTAGCCAATATGTACGATAAAGAAAGTGTTATTATTACAGAGACAAATGTCCCCCATGAAGAAAATATAAGCTATTTTGGAAATGGAAATAATGAGGCCCAAATTGTTTATAATTTTACCCTCCCTCCTTTATTGCTTTATTCCTTTATAAATGAAGATATCACCAAATTTAGAAAATGGGTCAAAAAACTGGAGACTCCCTCTAACAAAACTACTTTTTTAAATTTTACTGCTTCCCATGATGGGATAGGTGTAAGACCCCTGGAAGGAATTATCAGTAAAGATGAACTAAAAGATATGATAGAACATGTTAAAAAAAATGGAGGTATGGTATCTTATAAAACAGATGCAGATGGAGGAAAAAGTCCTTATGAGTTAAATATAACCTATCTGGATGCACTTAAATTTCAGGATAAGGAAAAAAAGGATAATAATAATATTGAAAGATTTTTAGCATCTCAAATTATTGCCATGGTTTTACCCGGTATTCCAGCGGTTTACATTCATAGTTTGATCGGAACAAGAAACTGGATAGAAGGTGTTAATGAAACCG
>CAZMFS010000242.1:0-3734 GCA_964565585.1 uncultured bacterium | reverse complement strand
TGATGGAACTGACTATAATGAACTCTGGATTTTTACTTATGAAAATACATCTGGAAATGATTTTGATTACAACAGCAGTGACTCGCTTCTTCAGGGATTAAGAGGATTAAATATTACGGATAATCCAGATATATTTACAGATCCCAGACCTTTGCCATTTAATATTGAATACAGCGGAGGTGGAGGAGGTACAACACAGAGAATCTGGAGGCAGAGATAAAAATTGCAGGAGCAATTTTTATCAATTGTCGATTTTCAATTTTCAACTATAAAATAAATTTATTTTGAAATAAAATATTTTAAATCCCAGTATAATAAAGTGCTGAGCAATTTTTATCTTACCTGGAATCTCGAAATATCGAATATTCCCGCAGGGGATTTTTTAATTAGCTATTAGAAATTAAATATTCCTTGAATATTAAAAGATATGTTATAGAATTATTTTGTATTACGAAGAAAGGAGGAGTTTTGAGTATATTAAAAATATTCTTGATTTTGTTAGCAGGTTCTGCAGCAGGTTTTATAAATGTGCTGGCAGGAGGGGGATCGCTGTTAACAATTCCCGCTTTAATTTTTCTGGGGCTTCCACCTGCGACTGCAAACGGTACCAATAGAATAGCTATTCTGGGACAGAATGTAATGGCTGTATCCAAATTTAAAAAAGAGGGATATTTTCACTGGAAAACTGCTATTTTGATGAGTGTTCCTGCTATAGCAGGATCAATAATAGGTTCGAGTGTGGCGGTTGATATTTCCGGAGAGCTTTTTGAAAAAATACTCTCGATTATAATGCTGGTTATGCTCGGGGTTATACTTTTTAGTAATATAAAAACAAAAGCAAAAGAGATGTTGAACGAAGAACCACAGAACAAAGTGCTGCTTTTTATAGCATTTTTCTTCGTTGGATTATACGGTGGATTTATTCAGGCAGGTGTTGGATTTATAATTATTGCTGTGCTTTCAATTATTGGGCAGATAAATTTAGTTAGAACCAATAGTATTAAAGTATTTATAGTTGGAATATATACAATTGCTTCATTGATTGTTTTCTACCTCAATGGGAATCTTAATTTTTTATACGGACTGATTCTTGCAGTAGGTAATAGTACAGGTGCATATGTCGGTAGTCATTTTGCAGTGAAAAAAGGTGATAAATGGATCAGGGTTATATTGAGTATAGCTATAGTTTCAATGGCAGTTAAATTATTTTTCTTTTAATTGAATATTGTTGAAATAAAGGTAATATCTTGTATTATATATGTGATATTAATTAAAGGAGGTGCTAATTTCATAATATCAGGGGGACAAACTTGTTTATCGAATAAAAATATGATTTTATCCGGATGGGAAGCATATTTTAACTTTCAAAATAAGATATTCTTATCTTTTATTAGTTTTGTTGCTATATTTTACTATCAAAGAAAAAATATCATTATTAAACATATTTTGTATAGTCTTGCTGGTTATCTATTGATTTTAGCAAATCATTTCAACAATAATATTGTAATTAGTGATAATATAATTGGTTTAGAGTGAATTTTGGTTTTAAACAGTTAAATAGTATAAGGAGGCTTGTATGGGAGAATATAAAGATTTAGAAAAAAAAATAAAAATGAAAAGAAAAAACAGCTGGGAAAACTTAGAAGATAATGAGAGGAAAAAAGTATTTTCATTTTCTGAAGAATACAAAAACTTTTTAAAAGAGGTAAAAACGGAAAGAGAAAATGTTGATAAAGTTGTTGAGATGGCAGAAAAAGAAGGATTTAAACCTCTTAGTGAGCTTAAGGATGGACATAAAAAGTATTATGCAGTAAATCATAACAAAAATCTTGCTCTGATAGTATTGGGCAAGGAAGATATTAAAAACGGATTTAACCTAATAGCTTCTCATGTTGATGTACCTCATATTGACATTAAGATGAACCCATTTTATGAATCAGAAGAGATGGCAATGATGAAGACTCACTATTATGGCGGTATAAAAAAATATCACTGGGTATCAAGACCTTTGGAGCTTCATGGGGTAATTATCAAAAATAATGGTGAAAAAGTTGAATTAACATACGGTTCAGAACAAGATGAAGGTGTGTTTGTTATTCCTGATGTATTACCTCATTTATCCAGGAAAGTTCAGAAAAAAGAAAAGCTTCTTAAAAGTTTTGAAGGTGAGAAACTTCATGCAATTGCAGGTTCCATCCCGATAGATGATGATGATATTAAAGAAAAAATTAAATTTAATGTGCTAAAAGTTTTAAATGAAAAGTATGATATAGTTGAGGAAGATTTTGTATCGGCAGAATTAAAATTAGTTCCGGCAGGAGAACCGAGATTTGTAGGTTTTGATAAAAGCATTCTGGGTTCTTTTGGGCATGATGATAGAATTTGTGGTTATACATCCTCTAAAGCAATATTTGATATAGAAGATCCGGAGAAAACCGCTATCAATTTCCTTGCTGATAAAGAGGAAATAGGTAGCGAAGGTAGAACTGGTATGCAGTCATGGTTCTTTTTGGAAGTAGTTGGAGAGCTTTTAAATCATCAGGAGGGATCATATTCTGATCTTAAATTAAAGAAGATGCTTTCAAAATCAAACGTTATTTCATCTGATGTTGGTGCAGCCGTGAATCCATTATTTAAAAATGTTCATGATAATCAAAATGCACCAAAGTTTGGCGGCGGAATAAGTCTCGTAAAATACACGGGAGCCAGAGGAAAAGCTGCGGCCAATGATGCTGATGCAGAATATGTAAATAAAGTAAGAAGATTATGGAATGAAAATAATATAGACTGGCAAATTGGAACACTAGGAAAAGTAGATGAAGGCGGTGGAGGAACTGTAGCTAAATTTTTAGCAAAATACAATATGAACGTTGTTGATGCAGGAACTCCTTTATTATCAATGCATTCTCCTTTTGAACTTGCCTCTAATATCGATGTTTATAGTACCTATAAAGCTTATAAAGCTTTCTTTGAAAAAATGGAGTAAGCTATGAATTTCGAAGATCTATATAAAAAGGTTAAAAGCAACAAGAAAGTTGTTTCGGTAGTCTGTCCCTACGGCAAACAGGTTATGAAAGCACTTGAAAGTGCAAGAGAAAAAAACATAGCAGAATCTATTCTGGTAGGGAAAAAAGATAAGATAGAAGAATCTATTAATGAAATAGGGGCTAATGTAGATGATTACAAAATAGTAGATGCTGATTCTGAGAAAACGGCCGCCCAAAAAGGAGTCAGTTTTGTTTCAAAAAATAAAGCAGATGCGATAATGAAGGGTAAAATCCAAACATCAACATTTATGAAAGCGGTTCTTGATAAAAATAAAGGACTGAGAAAAGGATCTATATTGAGTCATATTACAGCTTATGAAGCAAAAAAATATCATAAACTATTGTTTATAACTGATGGCGGAATAGTTATTGAACCAGATCTATCAGAAAAGATTAAGATACTTGAAAATGCAATAAACTATGTTCACAGACTCGGTAATAAAAAACCTAAAGTGGCGGTAATGGCACATCGAGAAGCGGTAGATGAAAAAGTTAAAGCTACAACTGATGCAGCACAGCTTGCAAAAATGAACGATAGAGGACAGATTAAAGGGGCAATTGTAGATGGTCCTTTTGCTTTTGATAATGCTATTTCAAAAGAAGCAGCAAAAATTAAAGGTATCGAATCTGAAGTAGCTGGAGATGCGGATATATTGCTTGTTCCCGATGTGGTATCGGGGAATTTGA
>CAZMFS010000241.1:0-3753 GCA_964565585.1 uncultured bacterium | reverse complement strand
TTTGATCCTAATTTCCATCTACTTTTCACTTATTATATATAGCAATTGCTGTGCCAGTTTGTCTGCAAAATAAAAAATATCTATAAAATAAAGAATAGCAATAAAATACAAATAATCTACTATATATATACAAGAGATAATAGCAGTTCCTATTTGCAAAATGTATAATAATTACACAGATATGTGTAGAACTTTTCACATTATAAATTATTAATGAATTTCACTTCTTGAATGGTAATTTATAATATGGTATAAATAAGTAGTGATAATTAAAAATAAGAAGGAGAGAAAATGTGTGGAATAGTAGGTATTATTGGAGAAGATAATGTTCAGTATGATTTATCAATTGCATTACAGACTATCCAGCATAGGGGACAGGATTCATGTGGTATTGCTACCAAAAAGAAGAAAAAATTTTATCTTGAAAAAGATGATGGCTTGGTAAAGGATGTTTTTAATGAAACAAAATTGAAGGATTTTCAGGGAAATATCGGTATTGGTCATGTTAGATATCCGACCATGGGTAGTGCTGGCAAGGTAAATGCTCAGCCTTTTTTTGCTAATCAGCCGGGTATGTTTATGGCCCATAACGGTAATATTATTAATTATCATAAATTAAGAAAAAAGTTACTTGAAAAATCTTTATACTTAACTTCTAACTGTGATATCGAACCAGTTCTTTATATTCTTTCCGAAGAGCTACTAAAAATCAAGAAACGTAATTTTAAAACTAATGATTTAATACTTGCTTTGAAAAAAACATTTGAAAGAGTAAGAGGTGCCTTTACCATAGTTGGGAATATTTATCTTGACGGGGAAGAGGCTATGTTTGCATGCAGAGATCCATACGGAATACGTCCGGGTGTTTGGGGAGAAAAAGATGGAAATTACATGGTTTCTTCCGAATCGGTTGGTCTAGAAATACTTGGTTATGAATTTAAGGGAGATATTCCTAATGGGGAATTGATGGTTTTTAAAAAAAATAAACCTCCGAAGTTTTATGATATTAAGAAAAAAGAGCATACTCCCTGTATTTTTGAATATATTTATTTTGCAAGACCTGATTCAAAAATCTCCGGTATAACTCCTTATAATATTAGACTACAGCTTGGGAAAAAACTTGCGAAAAAATTAAAAAGAAAAGGGATTGATATTGATGTTGTAATTCCTATTCCTGATACAGCAAGACCCGCTGCTACTGCAATAGCGGATGAGATGGAAATCCCTGCCAGGGAGGGTTTTATTAAAAACCGATACAGTGCAAGGACATTTATAATGAAATCTCAGGAAGATAGAGAGTTTGAAATGAGGTTAAAACACAATATTATAGAGGATGAATTTAAAGATAAAAAAGTTTTGATTGTTGATGATAGTATTGTTAGAGGAACTACCACTAAGTATATAGTAAAACTAGTAAAAAATGCATCGCCAGAAAAGCTTCATATTGGTATATTCTCACCTCCTGTAAATTATCCCTGCTACTATGGAATTGATATATCTAGAGAAAAGGAACTTATTGCCAGAAAATTTCAGGATTACTATAAAAAGGGACTTGATAAATTAGAGAATAAAATGGCGGAATATACAGATGCGGATACTTTAACATATTTAAATACTGATGATTTAGCGGATATAACCGAATATAACACCTGTTCAGCATGTTTTGATGGCAACTATCCCTTGAAGTTAAAAAAAGAGGAAATAGATAATATCGAAGAAGATAGAGGAAGAAATCATAATGAAGATTAATATTTCTAATCATTCAGATAGTTTAATATTGATGATACATGGGTTTTCAGGTTATCCCCGAAATCTTGAGTATTTAGCCGAAAAAATAAACAATATGTTAGGATATGACATATTAGTCCCCAGACTTCCGGGACATAATAAAACATTGGATGATTTAAAAGAGAGCAGTCATGAAGATTGGGTTTTTGCAATAGATAAAATATTAAAAGAAAAAAATAGTAAGTATAAAAATATATATTTAATTGGTTTCTCCATGGGAACTTTAATAGCAACCATGCTAGCAGATAGATATGAAAATATTAGAAAAATGATTCTTATAGCTCCTCCTTTTTCATTTCCTTTTAAAAAGAAATTTCTATTATTTTTATCCCCTATTTTAAAATATATTAAAAAATATCATTATAAGGATATTGGGGAAAAAAAGATGAATCGAAATATAAATGACCCAGAGATGAGAAAAAAGTATCCTGTAAAATTTGAAAAGGAACCTTTAGAATCAGTAATCGAGTTTAATCGTCTAAGAAAAAAGGCTAAAAAAAGATTTAAAAAAAATAAAACACCTTTTTTAATAATACAGTCTGTTAAAGATAGAGTTGCAACTTTTGATGAGAATAATTCCTTTTTAAAAAGCAATATGGGGCCTACTTACGGTAAATTTGTAATATTAAATGAATCCGGGCATATGATTCCTATTGATTTTGAAAGAGATGAGGTTGTTGAGGAAACCATCAATTTTATAAAGGAGGATTTATCATGGAAGAAAATATAGATAAAAAGGAAGTTCAGGATATATTAGAAGAAGAAGATATGACCGATAAAGAGGTAGAAGATCTTCTTGAAGAAATTGAGCATTTTAAAAAAGAGAAAGAAAGAGTTAGATCAATTGTTGGAAAGATCGGGAGTATGCCTTCTTTTGATACAAAATTATTCAACATAATTTTTGCAGTAATAATTGTTGGGCTTTTGGTAGCCTCGTTTTTTGTAGTTAATGAAAGAATACATGCAATATTAAGCGATATTGCTATAGCTTCTATATCTATAAAAATTATTTATTTGATACATAAACAGGCAAGAGTAAACCATTTTAAATTATGGATACTTTCCTCTCTTGAGTGGAAAATCAATGAGGTATCAAAAAAAGTAAAAAAGATTGAAAGTAATATAAATAATAAGGAAAAAGAAAGTAAAGGTAGTTAGATGAAATATATAGGAGCTCATGTTAGTATTGCTGGTGGAATTTTCAACGCTCCTTTAAACGCTAAAAAAATTAATGCAAGAGCATTTGGTATGTTTACAAAAAATCAGCTTAGATGGAGCGGCAAGGATATAAAAGAAGTAGATGTAAAGAAGTTTAATAAAAATTTAAAAAAAGCCAATATTTGTCCAGAACATGTATTGGTCCATGATACATATCTTATAAATTTAGCCAATCCCGATAAAGAAAAAAGAAATAAATCTTTAAAAGCGTTTATTAGCGGAACTAAAAGAGTAAACAAGCTCGGGTTAAAGTATTTCAATTTTCATCCTGGAAGCACTGTGGGTAAGATTTCAGAGAAAGAGGGGATAGAACTTGTAATAAAGGCAATAAATAAAACATTGGAAGAAACTGACAATGTAGTCTTGGTTATTGAAACTACTGCAGGACAGGGAAACGATTTAGGTTATAGTTTTGAACATATTGGTAAAATGGGTGAAGGTGCCAATAGGAAAGATAGAATTGGAGTTTGTATCGATACTGCTCATATTTATGGTGCGGGGTATGATATTAGAACCCATCAAAAATTTAATGAAACCATGAAACAGTTTGATAATGAAATCGGAATAAACTATCTTAAAGGAGTTCATTTAAATGATTGTAAAGTGGAATTAAATAGCAGGAAGGACCGCCATGCCAATCTTGGTGAAGGTAATTTTGGCTGGAGTGTATTCAAAATGATGATGCAGGATGATAGATTAAACGATATGCCTATTATTATGGAAACAAAAAATAGTTCTAAATGGAAA
>CAZMFS010000240.1:0-3770 GCA_964565585.1 uncultured bacterium | reverse complement strand
CTCCGCATTTAAGTTTCGTGAACTTTTTTTACCAGAACAGTTTAACATCATGCCAAATAAAATTATTATTAATACAATCTGAAATTTTTTCATATTTTCCCCCTTTTCTATCAATTAATAGTATTATATAGAAAGAAGCAATATTTACAAGTATTTTTACAGATAATAAAAGAATATTATTAATAGTATATCAATAATTAAAAAATATAAGGATTTATCTCGACCGGGATTTAAATTATTTGATTTTGAATCTTTTTTTATTCGATTAATTATACCTTCTTCTTCTTCAGAAATACTCCTTGGTAGCTTAATTTCAAAATAACTAAATAAAGATTTATTTGAAACAATCTCAAATTCATACTGTGGAAAATACAACTCAACCTCATACACATTCCGATTGTAATTAAAATTAATATCATTATTATCAAAAAATCCATACAGAAAAGATAAATATTCGTCTTTTTTTGCTAAAACTATTATATTTTTATTTGAATATGCAAATATTAATGAACAAAATACAATATAAAGAACTAATATAATTAAGGATAGGATATTTGGTAAATATATATTTATAACCCAAAATAATGGACTATATTTTAATATTTCAATATAATATTTATCCAAATATATAATTTTTCCAAAAAGAAGTTTGTAAAAAATATATGTGAAAAAGACGATTATGTAGATCTCATATAATATTTCAACATTATTAATAAACATAGTCCCGCTTGATTGAAATAATTAATCCAATTGAATATCTTTCTTTAAACAACTCTTTTATCTATATATTTAGAAGTCATTAATCTTGCAACACCCATATAATCAAGATTAAACTGCACCTTCGAACCTACTTTATACATTTTATTCCCATCTTTCTTGGTAATTTGCTTTACATTATATACTGACATATCTGAAGATGAACCTGCAAATTTCATATCAGGATTTTTTGGGGCTAAATGTTTGTTTTCCACATCTAATTTTCCATAATCAAGAACAGCCCTCAAAATAGTTTCGTTTTCCTTTGGATTATATGGTAACCCATCACCAACATTTGCATTGGTTAAATTACCCTGGGGTTTTGATCTTTTCTCTTCAAGTTCAACAATATAGGAATAAAATTTAAATGTATTTCTTGATAAATTTTTAAATTTACCTTCAGTCAATGGAGTTGTTCCAAGGAAAGCTGCTTCTCCTATTCTAAAGTGATTCATATTTGGTGGAATTTTATCCTTTGAAAGCATCGGTAGGGATATTGAGCTTCCACCAGAAATTATATCCAGATGTTTATCAAATTTTGCCTCGATTATTTCTTTATATAGAGATAATTGAATAAGTTTATCATAGGTGGGTTCAACACCATACATGCATCCTAAATTAGTACCAAGTCCGATTATTTCAATATTATTCAGTGTAAATACTTTTTCATAAAATTCAATTATATTTTCTCTTAACACTCCTTCTCTTAGTTCTCCAAGTTCAACCATTATAATTATTTTTTGAATTTTATTCTGCTTTTTTGCTTCTTCATTCAATTTTTTTATTGTAGAATAGGAAGAATTAAGTGATACATCTGCAAATTTAACAACTTTATCCACTGATTTTATGGATGGTGGTGCTATATACATCGTATTTATTTCGGAATTAATATTTTTTATTGTCTCAAGACTTGACAACCTCGAATCAGCTACTCCAGTGAGATTATCGATATCTTTACACTTTGGAAGTATTTTTTTAAGTGATTCTTTATGACCACCTAATACCTTAGCAACAAGAGTCCATTTTTTATTATGTTTTTGCATTATTCTATCAATTTTTTTAATATTTTTTTTAATTCTCTTTGAATATACTGTTAAGTAAGCCATATTAATCTTTCTTATATCTCATTTCTATATATTTTGATTCAAAACCTAACTTTTTATATAAATTTAAAGCGGGATTATCTTCTTCAACATGGAGAGCTATATCTCCAGAGGTATCTTCAATTGTTTTTTTCATTAATTCTGTACCCAGTCCTTCCCCTCTTCTATTTTTATGAGTGCTTATATAAACTAGTATGTTTTCTGGAATATAATGTTTCATACCGGTTTTGTTGATTACTACTGCTCCCACAAGCTTTTTATTATCAATTCCTAAAAGTAAAAAACCACCTTTTCCGTTTTTTTCAGAAAATGAATACTCTATAGCCTTTTTAATTGCTTTCTTAGTATCCCCGTATTCTTCCAGATTTTCATATAAAAAACTAACTACAGAATCAATATCAAAGCGATCAAAATCAAATGGCTTGGTAATTTTTTTTATTTTCATATAATTCCTCCCCTTTTTTATTATTCATAACTGTTTAAAAAAATATAATGTATTTAATTATTATGTCAATAATAAATTTTAGTAATTATAATAAAAATATTTATATTATTTTGTTATATTTGAGAATATTGTTTTTTTTGTATTTTCATTTATCTATATTTACAAATAATAATCTAATAATTTTTAAATTTTTTTAAGTATTCCACTTAATTCCTATATCAGTAGGTGCTCTCCCCAAATAATTTAATAAATCAACTGTAGAATCAATCTGTTCTTTTATCGATTCTTTAGTATGAGCTCTATTTGGATATAAAAAATAATCTTTTTTATATTTATCTGGAGTAACATTTAGCATTAAAGAATTACCTCCGGAGAGCAATCCATTTTTTCTTGATTCGCTATCAATAGTTTCAAATGCTGTTGTAATCAATATTTTAGCATTCTTAGGATCAACTATTCTAGAAATAGCGAGGGTTTTAAGAACTTCTTTTTCATCCGGCAGTTCTAAATTACTCAAAGGAGTATCTGGGGTAGGTATAAAAGGCGCAAAACTATACATTTCTGTATTTAATTCTTTAGCTAATAATATAGAATTTAGTATATCTTTTTTTGTTTGTCCAGGCAAACCTATTAAACCACCGGTTACAATAAAATAACCCACCTCATAAGCATTCTTTAAACATTTTATTCTATCACTTAATGAATAACCGGGGTGAAGTTTGCTATATAATTTCTCATTACTTGTTTCAAATCTCAACAGGAATCCTCTTGCTCCAGCATCATATAACTTTTTCATTTCATTTTTGGTTAGTTCCCCCAAACTTACAAAGATTAATACTGCAATATCCTCTCTTATTTTTCTAATAATTCTACATATTTGGTCAATACTGTATTCATCGGATTCACCGCTCTGTAAAACAAGTGCCATAAAACCATAATCATTTACTGCAGTATCAGCAATTTTAATAATATCCCGTTCAGAAATATTGTATCTTTTTATTTTATTATTATAATTAGATATCCCACAATATTTACAGTTTCTTACACAGTTATTTGAAAATTCTATTATACCGTGTACACAGCATGAATTATCCATATACTTTCTTCGAAGAAAATTAGCAGTTTTATATAACATATTCAGCTCTTCTTTTTTCTCAATATTCATTAATTTTAATAGTTCGTTTATTGACCGATTTTTATTTTCAACAGCTTTATCAAGAATTTTCGCTATCTCTTTACGAATATTTTTTTCTTTATAATCCCTTCGTGAAACTTTCAAATCAACCTTCTGCAAATTAAAAAAAGTTTCTTTCCATGCTGTAAGAATGGATTCCGCCTCCTTTTCGGGAATTGTGTTAATAGCATAACCACCCTGAGCATATATATAGTCGCCTTTGCTAATATTTAAAAATTCATTAATTACCTTCCGTTTTTTACCAAAATAATCAACAGTTAACTTTTTATTA
>CAZMFS010000239.1:0-3777 GCA_964565585.1 uncultured bacterium | reverse complement strand
AATTGTTATGATGTTTGTCCTTTTGATGCAGTAATTAAATCTACTGGTGAATTAGAATAAATATAAATTGGGAAGGGAGTGCTATGAAAAAAGAAGAAATTTTATACAAATATGAAAAGAGAAAAGATAATGTTCTGTACATTTTACATGAATTTCAGGACCTAAATCCTTATAATTATGTGACAGATGATGATATGCAGCTAATAGCAGATTATCTTGGAATTCCTTACAGTAAAGTATACGGAACGGCAAGTTTTTATTCAATGTTATCAGAAAAACCAAGAGGGAAACATATAATAAGACTTTGTGATTCTCCTCCTTGTCATCTAATGGGATCTATTGATATTCTGGACGTTATAAAGGAAGAACTTGGTATAGAAGTGGGAGAAACAACTCCGGATATGATCTTTACACTTGAAAAGACAGCTTGTCTGGGAGTTTGTGGAGTTGCACCTGTTATGATGATCGATGATGAAGTATACGGAAATCTTACTCCTAAAAAAGTTAGAAAAATTCTTACTGAATATAAGGAGGGGGCAAAATGAGTGTAGTTACTAAATATGTTTTATTTGGAATTGATGATAATACATTACAGGCTGGAGCTAGAAGAGTAGAGGAAGAATTCGAAAGAGAATTAAAAAATGCCGGTTTGGAAGATGAAGTACAAGTTGTTGAAACCGGTAGTATGGGTATTATAAAAAAGGGTGTTGTAATTTTAATCGAACCCGATGATATATATTATACAAACGTAACAATTGATGATGTAAAAGAAATTGTAAATGAACATCTGTTAAAGGGAAGACCTGTTCAGAGATTAAAGTATGAAGGTAAAGTTGATACCAGCGTAATAAGTTTCAGAGAAACAGCTCAGGAAATAAAAAAACAAAAAAGAGTAGTACTTGCAAATTCAGGAGTTATTGATCCGGAAAATATTGAAGAATATATTGCAGTAAATGGTTATGAAGCTCTTGCAAAAGCAGTTACAGAGTATAAACCCGAAGAAATTGTAGATATCGTGAAAGATTCTAGTTTAAGAGGTAGAGGTGGAGCAGGATTTCCAACCGGATTAAAATGGTCCTTTACTGCACCACTTGATGAAAAACCTAAATACCTCGTATGTAATGCAGATGAAGGAGAACCTGGAACATTCAAAGATAGACTTATTATGGAGGGTGATCCTCATAAATTAATTGAAGGTATGGCTATAGCTGGTTATGCAATTGGAGCAGAAAAAGGTTATATATATATAAGAGGAGAATACAAACTATCAATTGATAGAACCGAAAAAGCTATAAAGGATGCAAAAGAATACGGAATACTCGGAGAAAACATTTTTGGTTCAGATTTTAATTTTGACATTGAAATAAAAATTGGAGCAGGAGCATATGTTTGCGGTGAAGAAACAGCATTGCTTAACTCACTTGAAGGCGGTAGAGGAAATCCTCGAGTAAAACCCCCATTTCCGGGACAAAAAGGATTGTGGGATCAGCCAACTGTGGTTAATAATGTTGAAACACTTGCAAATGTACCTTCAATTATAAGGAATGGATCCGACTGGTATAAAGAGCTTGGGACTGAAAATTCTAAAGGTACTAAAGTATATACAATTCTTGGACATGTAAATAATCCAGGACTTATAGAAGTAGAAATGGGTACAACTTTAAGAGATATAATATATAAATATGCAGGTGGAGTTAAAGGTGAATTTAAATGCGCACTTGTAGGAGGTGCAGCTGGAGCATTTATAGGCAAAGAGATGCTTGATGTAAAAATGGACTATGATCATCTAGGTAAATATAAAGCTGTGCTGGGTTCAGGTGCAATATTGGTAATGAATCAAACCGCTTGCATTGTTGATATGCTGAAAAATACTTTGGCATTTTTTAAGCATGAATCATGTGGAAAATGTACTCCGTGTAGAGTGGGAAATGTTCATCTTTATAATATGCTTGATGATATCACAAAAGGTAAAGGTAAAGAAGAATATATAAACAATATGGTAACTTTAGCCGAATCCATGCAGCAGAGTGCATTATGTGCACTGGGTCAATCTGCATACCTTGTTATTGATAGTGCTACAAGATATTTTGAAGATGAAATTCTTGAACATATTGAAAGAAAAGTTTGTCCACAAAATGTTTGTGAAATGAAATGAAGGAGGGTTTAAATGTCTGAAAAAATAAATCTAAAAATAGATGGATATGAAGTTGAAGTTGAAAAAGGTGCTACTATTTTAGAAGCAGCAAAGGAAGCTGGAGTTAATATTCCAACACTGTGTTATCACGAAGATTTAGAGCCATCAGCTGCTTGTGGAATCTGTGTTGTTGAATTTGAGAACAAAGGTGGGTTCCAGAGATCCTGCTGCACACCAGCTGAAGAAGGAATGGAAGTTATTACAAATTCAAAATCTTTAAGAAAAAGAAGAAAGATGATTCTGGAATTAACTCTTTCAAATCATCATGTTGATTGCCCCAGTTGTGTGGCAGATGGTAAATGCGAGCTTCAGGAACTTGCTAATCATTTTGGAGTTGAAACGGAAGCTATGCCAAGTGTACTTGAAGATAAAGAAAAAGATAAATCAAGTGTAGCTATTGAAAGAGATCCTGAAAAATGTATTTTATGCGGAAGATGTGTAGAAGTCTGTGAAAATATCCAGACTGTAAATGCAATTGAAATTACAGATAGAGGATTTGAAGCTCATATAGATACACCATTCGGTTACGGAATTGGAGAGAGTCCATGCATTAACTGTGGTCAGTGTATAGTTTACTGTCCAACAGGTGCTCTAAAAGAAGTTGACCATCTCGAAAATGTATGGGATGCAATTCTTGATGATAGCAAGCATGTTGTAGTTCAAGAAGCACCTGCAATAAGAGCTTCACTGGGTGAAGAATTTGGTATGGAACTAGGTGAGGTAACAGTAGGTAAAATGTATTCAGCTCTAAAAAGAATAGGTTTTGATGATATATTTGATACAAACTTCTCAGCTGATTTAACAATACTTGAGGAAGGAACTGAAGTAGTTGGAAGAATCAAAGAAGGTAAAAATCTACCTGTAATTACTTCCTGTTCTCCAGGATGGATTAAATTTATGGAAGAATACTATCCTGAACTTGCCAAAAATGTATCCACTGCTAAATCACCTCAGCAGATGATGGGTGTTTTAGCAAAAACATATTATGCTGAAAAAGAAGGTATAGATCCAAAAGATATAGTATCTGTTTCTATTATGCCTTGTACAGCTAAAAAGTTTGAAGCTCAGAGACCTGAAATGAGTGATTCAGGATATCAGGATGTTGATTATGTTCTTACTACGAGAGAATTTGTAAGAATGATAAATGAAGCTAGACTGGACTTTAAAAACTTACCTGAAGAAGAGCCTTATCATGCTCTTGCTGATTACACCGGAGCAGGAACAATTTTCGGTGCGACCGGTGGAGTTATGGAAGCAGCTATAAGAAGTGCCTATTATCTGCTTACAGATGAAGATATGGAAGATTTGGATGTAACTGCAGTAAGAGGTATGGAAGGTGTTAAAGAAGCAGAGCTTGAAATAGCAGGTACAAAATTAAAGGTTGCAGTTGCCCATGGATTAGGTAATGCAAGACAAATTCTTGATAAAGTATCCAAACAGCTTGAAGAAAACGGCGAAAGCGAGTATGCATTTGTTGAGATAATGGCATGTCCAGGTGGCTGTGTTGGCGGCGGAGGCCAGCCATATCACAGCTCAATAGCTATGAGAGCAAGAAGAGGAGAAGGATTGTATAAGGAAGATAG
>CAZMFS010000238.1:0-3785 GCA_964565585.1 uncultured bacterium | reverse complement strand
TTCTCTGGAAAAGAATCTGGAAAATTTAGCCTCTAAAGTAAGTGAAGATCCTCAGCTTCAATCTTTTATTCCTATTTATAAGGAAAGAATAAAGAAATTGAAAGAAGCAGAGCCATCGGGTCGCCTTGTTGTTGATTTGCCCGAATCTTTGGATAAGCTTGAAAACAGTCCGTATAATGTAAAAATTAAAGAGGGAGATGTTCTAAAAATACCTAAAAAGGATGATTCTATAATTGTTATGGGAGAAGTTTACAGTCCGGGAGTATTTGTTTATGAAGAGGATAAAAGTAAAGTTAAACATTATATAAGTATGACAGGTGGAGCTACAAGTAAAGGGGATTTATCTCAGGCTTTTGTAATTAAAGCTAACGGACGAATTATTTCAAATCACTATATTGATGATGAATCCAGAACATACAGCTTCTTGGGAAATGATTTTTTGAATGCAAAAATTTTTCCGGGAGATACAATTATTGTTCCTCCAGAAGAACCTAAAGAGAGTTTCCTAAAAGGATTAAAAGATTGGTCAACAGTAATGTATAATCTGGCAACAACAGTAAAGATTTCTGCTGATATCTGGCAGGAATAAAAATGAAAAAAAGAGAAGGAGAAACCTTCTCCTTCTCTTTTCATATTAGATATATAGATTGATGTTTACAGATCAAGTAGATTTTTTACTTTGCTCTTGTCAAACCCAACAATAATTTCACCATCGATATCTATTACTGGTACTCCCTGCTGTCCTGATTTGTTTATCATTTCTTTAGCTTTTTCTCTGTTCTCGGATACATCATAATCAGTGAAATCAATATCGTTTTCCTTAAAGTACTGTTTAGCCATATTACAATAAGGACAGGATGGGGTTGAATAAACTATTACATTTTTAGCCATAAGTTACCTCCTTTTTAAAAGTTTTAAAATTTCTTTTATTTCGTTATTTATTATTTCATAACACATTTTGGACCCTTCTTTATATGAAGATAAAATGCCCAATCTTCTCATTTTGCCAATATGCTGGGATACTGCAGGCTGGCTGAGATTAAATCTTTCCATTATCTTTTTTAAGTCATAGCAACCTTCGGTAATTTCAAGTAATATTTCTAGCCGAACAGGATGAGCAAGTGCTTTAAATTTTTCTGCATACAAAGACAATTTCTCTTTAGTCACGTCCATCACCTCACAGGTATAAGAATATAAGAATATTCTTATAGTGTCAAGAAAAAAATTCCGGAGAGTTTTACCCCTCCGGAAATCTATATTATTTTTTACTCGTTTTCTTCTATAGCTGCCTGAGCTGCTGATAATCTAGCAATCGGTACTCTATATGGAGAACATGATACATAATCAAGTCCTATGTTATAACAGAACTTAACAGATGATGGTTCCCCGCCGTGTTCACCGCAGATTCCAACTTTTAAATCTTTTTTGGTTTTTCTTCCTCTTTCTAATCCCATTTTTACAAGTTCTCCAACTCCTGTTTGGTCAAGAACCTGAAATGGATCGTTACCAAGTATATTTTTCTTTTGATAGATATTAACAAATTTACCAATATCATCTCTTGAGAATCCGTAAGTCATCTGTGTTAAATCGTTTGTACCAAATGAGAAAAATTCAGCAGACTTAGCAATTTCATCCGCAACAACAGTAGCTCTAGGTACTTCTATCATTGTTCCAACTTTGTAATCTACTTCATTTTCAGTTTGTTCAAACACTTTTTGAGCTGCATCATCAACAACAACTTTCATTTGATCAAGCTCTTCAGGTGTTCCCACAAGCGGTATCATTATTTCAGGAATTACTTCAATACCTTCTTCTTTAACTTCACAAGCAGCCTTTATAATTGCTCTGGACTGCATTTCATAAATTTCTGGATATGTAATTCCAAGTCTTACACCTCTATGTCCTAACATAGGGTTAATTTCGGATAACGCTTCTACTTTTTCTTTTATATCTTCTGCATCTACACCTAAGTCCTTTGCGATTTCCTGCTGCTGTTCCTCTTCCATAGGTAAAAATTCATGAAGTGGTGGGTCAAGAAGTCTAACTGTAACAGGTAGACCATCCATAGCTTTAAAAATTTCTACAAAGTCATCTTTCTGCATAGGTTCTATTTTCTTTAAAGCTTTTCTTCTTTCTTCCTCACTATTTGATAAAATCATTTCTCTTACAGCCTGAATTCTTTCACCTTCAAAGAACATGTGTTCTGTTCTACATAGACCAATTCCTTCTGCTCCGAAGTCTCTTGCAAGTTCAGCATCATGAGCGGTATCAGCATTAGTTCTTACACCAAGTTTTCTGTATTCTTCCACCCATTTCATTAATTTCTGAAATTCACCTTTAATTTTTGGCTCAATTGTAGGAACTTTACCCTTCATTACTTCTCCGGAAGAACCGTCAAGAGTAATGAATTCACCTTTTTTAACTTTGTTACCGTTTACTTCAAATTCTGCTTTGTCATAATCAAGATTAATTTCGCCAGCTCCTGCTACACAGCATTTTCCCATTCCTCTAGCAACAACTGCAGCATGAGATGTCATTCCTCCTCTTACAGTAAGGATTCCTTCAGCAGCTGCCATACCTTTTATATCTTCAGGAGAAGTTTCTAGTCTTACAAGGATTACTTTTTCTCCCTCTTCTTCTGCTTTAATATAAGCTTCTTCGGAATCAAATACAACTTTACCAACTGCTGCACCAGGTGAAGCAGGAAGCCCTTCTGTCATTACATCCTTTTCAGCTTCTGGATCTATCATAGGGTGAAGTAATGTTTCTAGTTTATCAGGGTCTACTCTTTTTACAGCAGTTTTTTTATCTATTAAACCTTCTTCTTTCATATCTACTGCCATTTTTACAGCAGCCTTTGCTGTTCTTTTCCCTGTTCTTGTTTGAAGAAGATAAAGCTCTCCATCCTGGATAGTAAATTCAAAATCCTGCATATCTTTATAATGTTCTTCAAGCTTTTTCTGAATATTTATCAACTGCTTATATATTTCCGGCATATATACTTCAAGAGAAGTTTGACCTTCTTTTTCCTCATCTTTGTTTAGTGGCTGGGGTGTTCTTATTCCTGCAACAACATCTTCTCCCTGGGCATTAGGTAAGAATTCACCATAAAATTTATTATCACCTGTGGATGGATCTCTTGTAAATGCAACACCTGTACCTGAGTTTTCACCTGTGTTACCAAATACCATAGTTTGAACATTTACGGCTGTTCCCAGATCATGAGGAATATTATGTAAGTTTCTGTACGTTATTGCTCTTTCATTGTTCCATGAGCTAAATACTGCTTCAATTGAATCCCAAAGCTGTTCTTTAGGATCCTGTGGAAAAGCTTCTCCCATTTCCTCTTTGTATATTTCTTTGAATTGTTTTACAAGTTCCTGAAGATCATCAACTGTTAGATCGGTATCGTTTTCATAGTTATTTTTATTCTTCATTTCTTCAATCTTTTCTTCAAATTTGTCTGCATCAATACCCATTGCAACATCGGAGAACATCTGGATAAATCTTCTATATGAATCCCATGCCAGTCTTTCATTATCAGTTACCTTCGCGAAGCCCTCTACTGCTTCATCGTTAAGACCAAGATTTAGAATAGTATCCATCATTCCGGGCATTGATATTTTTGCTCCACTTCTTACAGATACTAATAAAGGATCTTCGTTATCTCCAAATTTTTTATCCATATTTTTTTCAAGTCTTTCAAGATGCTTAAGGATTTCTTCTCTTAAATTGTCCCAGAGTTTTTCACCTTTATCAAAGTATTCTATACAGGTTGGAGCATC
>CAZMFS010000237.1:0-3811 GCA_964565585.1 uncultured bacterium | reverse complement strand
TGTTGTTGCCTCTATTTTTGCCCTGGGAATGACAATTTTGAATTCATATGAATTTGTAAAACCCTGTATCGAATATTTAAAAAATGATGCTGACACTATTTCTCTAAATTTTGATTTTTTAATCTACATTTTGATATATATTTTATTTTATAATATTCTTTATTTTATTTCGATAAGGCATATAATAAAAAAAATAGAAGCAAACTAAATATGGAGGGTGTTATGCTTTATCATAATTGTACTGTTATTACCATGAACAGTGAAAATGATATATTTAAAAATGGAGCTTTTGTTGTAGAAGATGGACAATTCATTGATGTTGGAAAAAGTGAAAGGATTATAAAGAGTTACTCCGGAGATGAAAAAAAGAATTTAAATTCAAAAATTGTAATACCAGGGTTGATAAATACCCATACACACGTTCCTATGGTTCTTTTTAGAGGTCTGGCAGATGATCTGCCTTTAAAAGAATGGCTTGAAAATTATATCTGGCCCATGGAAAATAAAATGATTGATAAAGATTTTATAAAATGGGGCAGCCAGCTTGCTATGATGGAAATGATTTCTACAGGTACAACTGCCTTTGCCGATATGTATTTTTATGAAGAGGAAGTCGCAAGACTTGTAAAAAGTATTGGTATGAGAGCGAGCCTTGGTGAAGGTATTATACAGTTTGAAACTCCTGATGCAAATAAACCCGAACAAAATATTGAAAGATTTAAAATGTTAACCCAGAGATGGCATAATGATAATAATATAAAAATAAGTATGTGCGCCCATTCGCCCTATACATGTAATAAAGATCTTCTATTAAAAACCAAGCTTCTTGCTGATAAATACGATAGTATGTATCATATACATCTTGCTGAAACAAAAAACGAAAAATCCATGATAAAAGAAAATGAATCCGAGGTTTCACCTGTAATGTATTTAAATGATATCGGTATTTTGGATGAAAATGTGTTAGCCGCACATGCAGTTTGGACTGATAAAGCAGATATAGATATTCTGAAGGAAAATAAAGTTAGTGTTGTTCATAATGCAAGCAGCAATTTAAAGCTGGGAAGTGGTATTGCACCGATAAGTAAGTATCTTGATGCAGGGATTAATGTTTCTGTGGGGACCGATGGTGCTGCGAGTAATAATACTCTTAACATGTTTAATGAAATGAGATTGATATCTTTACTTCATAAAGGCGTGAATTTGGAACCAACTATTCTTCCTTCCGAGCAGGTTCTCAAAATGGCAACTATAAATGGTGCTAAATCTCTAGGATGGGATGATAAAATTGGTAGTATAGAAGAAAATAAACATGCTGATTTTGTTGTTATTAATAAAGATAGTGTAAATATGAAACCTATGTATAACCCGGTTTCACATCTTATTTATGCAGCAAACGGTTCGGAGGTAGAAAAGGTTTATGTTGGGGGCGAACTTCTTTATGAAAATAAAGAATTTAAAACTATTAATAAGAGCGAAGTTCTTGAAAATGTGAAAAAAATATCAAAAAAGATAGTGGGTAATTTATGAAAAAATGGCTTTTTCTGATTTTTTCAGTTTTAATTTTGTTTAATCTAAATTATGCAGAAAATAAGGTCGTTTCACTTGCACCTGCTTTAACAGATATTGTCATTGATCTACAGCAGCAGGATTCTCTTGCAGGAGTTACCGATTACTGTAAAATTCCGGATAAGTTAAATAAACAAGTTACCAGGGTTGGAAGTGCTATCAATCCATCTTATGAAAAACTAGTTAGGATAAATCCGGATCTTGTTTTGCTATATAAGGAAAATAGCGATATAATTGATTTTTTAAAGAGAAAAAATATAACTACATGGCTTTTAAACACAGAAAAATCGAGCATATTTATGAGACTGTTTCTAAAATAAGTAAAAAATTGGATATTTATAAAAAGGGTAAGCATTTGATTGAGAGATCAAAAAACAAACTGAATAAATTAAGAGATAAAACTAGAAAGTTCAAAGAAAAAAGGGCCCTTGTGATCATAGGAAGACAGGTTAACACTCTGGAAAATATATATATTGCCGGTAAAGATGAATTTATAAGCCAGATTCTTTCTTCTATTAATTTAAAAAATGCCTATAGTGGCAATATCGATTATCCAAAAGTATCTGTTGAAGGTATTATAAAAATGAATCCAGATATTATTGTAGAAGTATTACCAAATTTAGTTGAGAAATATGGAAAAAAGGAAATTAAAAATGATTGGAAGGAAATAAAATATTTAAATGCAGTTAAGAATAATAAAGTATATGTAATGGGGAAAGATTTTAGACTTATTCCCTCACTTGAGATAATAGAAGCTGCAGAAAAAATTTATAAAAAAATTTATGGCAATAAAAATTAAAAATATCGATGTTAATATAAAAAATAAATCTATCCTTGAAAACATAAACATAAACATTGGAAGTGGAGAACTGGTAATTTTAATCGGGCCAAACGGATCAGGTAAAACCACTCTTTTAAGGGCTATACTTAATATTATTAATTATCAAAAAGGTTCAATTGAAGTATCGGATAAAAGTGTTAAAAATACAAAAAGGAAAACTTTATCAAGAAAAATCAGTTATCTTCCCCAGATCAAACAATCACTTCCGCCGATTAAAGTTAAAAAATTTCTTTTATTTTCCAGATTTCCTTATTTAGGTTTTTTATCAACATATAAAAGGGAGGATATTGAGAAGGTTAATAAAATCAGTTCTGAGTTTAAAATAGCAAATTTACTTGAAAGGAAAATATCAACTCTAAGTGGGGGTGAACTGCAGAGGGTTCTTATTGCATCTGCAGTGGTTCAGCAAACTGATATTATTTTTCTTGATGAGCCTACCACTTTTCTGGATCCAAATCACCGATGGGAGATTTTTAATCTGATAGAAAAGATTAATAGAGAAGAAAACAAAACGATAGTTTTGGTTACCCACTTTCTTGAATATGTTCTAAATTTTGGGCAAAAAATTGTAGCATTGAAAGATGGGAAAGTTTACTTTTCCGGAAATGTAGAAAAACTGCATAATAATAAAGTGCTTAATGATCTTTATAATTTTAATCTTAACATTTTTAAACATGGGAAAAATTATTTAATTGATTTTCCTCAAAAAAATCGGGATTCCAAATGAAATTTAAAAAGTTATCCTTATTGATTGTTGTTATCGTTTTTTTATTACTTCCTTTTGTTGGAGCCGATTTTATAAGCTTAGATGAACTTTTAGATAATGCAAAGGAAGCAAATTATATATTTTGGAATTTAAGGGTTCCCAGGGTCATTTTTGCCTTTTTAATTGGGGGTATATTAACTCTGAGTGGTTTGGTATTTCAATCTATATTTAAAAACGATCTTGCAACTCCCTTTACTCTGGGAGTGGCTTCGGGAGCATCCTTTGGGGCAGTTCTATCTATACATTTGAATATTGTTTTTAGCTTTTATATTTTTCATGCCCGGTATGTTTTTGCATTTTTGGGAGCATTAATTTCGGTAGTTTTGATTTTGTCTATTCTTAAGATAAAAAAAGATTACTCTGTATCTACAATTCTTCTTGCCGGTATTGCTATAAACTTCTTATTTAGCTCTTTAATTCTGTTTTTTCAGTATATTATGAATAATGCGAAACTTGGTTCGGCTGTAAGATGGATGATGGGGAATATCAATATTTTTGAATATAAAAAAGTTATTATGATTTTACCCTTCTATATAATTGTGTTTATTATCGGATATTTATACAGGCATCAGCTGGACATTCTTTACCTTGGAGATGAACTTCATATTCTCGTAGCCTATCTCCGCGGGAAGCTC
>CAZMFS010000236.1:0-3813 GCA_964565585.1 uncultured bacterium | reverse complement strand
TAGAGCAGTGGACTGAAAATCCTCGTGTCCCCAGTTCGATTCTGGGTCCCGCCATCATTTTTTTGCTTTATTAATAAGTTCTTATTGTTTAATATTTCTTGTCAATATAAATTTATATGATATACTCATTTTGTAATATGTATAAATGATTGGCTTTTTTATACTTATAGTGGATAGGAAGTTGTTTGATGAGAAAAGGTTTGTTTATTTACCTTATTTTCTTTATGACTGCATCATTGGTTTTTAGTTCTGAGTTTATTATATATGTTGATGAAGAAGGAAAAAGGAAACAGGTCGATGATATTCAGGACATTTATGATGTTAATGATAAAATATCAGAGATAGAACTTGATTTAAGCAAATTAGAAGAAGAACAAAATTTAAATAAATTGAAACAGATATATAAGAGTGAATTAAAAGGTGAAAAACTGCTTAATGATATAAATTCAATTGAGCTAAAGCTCGAGTCTATCCGAAATTTTGAGCAAAAGGCTGATGATATGAATATTGAAAAGATAAAAAAAGAGGAAAGGGAAAAGATAAGAAAACTTGAGATTGCTATAGAAACTTTAGAAAGCAAGAACCTTGTAAACAAGAGAGAGCTAGAAAGGTTAAAAAAAGAACTTGAACAGAGAAAGAAGAGACTGAACAATCTGGATAATACGTTGGAACAGGTCTCATTGCTAAAAAATAAACTAGAAAATAGACTTGAAAAATTTAAAGAAGAATCTTTCATATATTATGAAGTAAAAAAGGGCGACTTTTTGTGGAAAATCTCTAACAAACCAGAGTTTTACGGGAAAGGCAGATTATGGCCTTTGATATATCGTTATAATATGGATAAAATCAAGGATCCTGATCTGATACAAATTGGATGGAAGTTAAAAATTCCTATAAAAAAATATGAAGTAAAAAAGTCAGATAGATCTATTTATGAAATCGCTGAGAAAATTTACAATGATAGATCAAAATGGAGATGGATTTATTGGGCAAACCAGAATAAAATTAAAAATATTGATAAGATAAAAGATGGATGGATTTTAAAAATTCCATTAGAATAAAAAACAGGGGGGATGCTAAATGGATGAAAAGGATAAAAAAATATTGAATATTTTACAAAAAGATGGCAGAGCTACTAGCAAGTCTATATCTAAAAAAATTGGATTATCTACACCGGCAGTACTGGAAAGAATAAAAAAATTGGAAAACAGAGGGGTTATTACTGGTTATAAAGCTATTCTTAATCATAAAAAAATAGGAAAAAGTGGAAAAGCAATTTTAGCAATTACACTTGATAGAAATGGTGTAAGCTCTTTGGAGGATATAAAATCTTCTTTAGAAAAATGTGAATTTATTGAATCCTATTTTTTTACTACAGGCAAATATGATTTTTTTATTATAGTGGATTTTAGAAGTATCGATGAACTGGAACAAATATTAATGAAGGAACTTAATGTAGTGATACCTTCAATAAAAAATATTGAAACATTTGTTATTCTGTCTGCCGAAGAGAACTTAGGGTATGATATTGATGTTAATAGCTAAAAAAAGTCGGGTTTTTTATGATTAATAAGAAAACAATTTCAATTCTGATTTTGCTGTATTTTATAACAATACTTCCAGTATTTGGGGCATATCATATTCAAGATATTAATCGATTTATAAATATTCACTATTTTAATAATCAGCTTCAGGAGAATCTTAGCTACTGGGGTATTTTTAAAAATTTCCATTTTTTTATGAACAATAAAAGTAACAAAGTTAATCTTTATGATTATACTTCAATGAATTTAAAAAATAAATATAAAATATCAATTGATAAAGATCGTATTACTTCTTTGGGAAATATAAGAAATGTCACTTTTTTAAAGAATAAAGTATGGTTTTTGGATCAGAGAAACAGGATTTCCCTATTTGAATATACAAAAGAGGGCTTTAAATTTGTGGGGTTATTTTATCTAACCGGAATTGAAGTTGTATATAATATTAAAGTTACCCCGAAAGGATTATTTGCATTTGGTAAAAATTATAAAAATAAATTTAAAATAATTTCTTATACAATGATGGGAAGCCAAAAAAAGGTCGTTAGGAATTTTGGAGAAACTATTAAAGGAAATATTCTTCTCTCCCGTGATAATGCAGGAAATATTTTATACGGGTTTACACACTCCTCAAAGATAAGATATTTTAATAAAAAAGATAAAACATACCATCTTTCAAATGAAATTTCATACATAAGAAAAAAAGATTATGAGAAAAAAAATGGAATCCTCTATAATATAGCAATTATTAACAATTTTTTAATAGCCTCATATTGGACAGTAGATGGAGGGGGATTACTTGAAGTATATAATAGAAATACGAAAGAACTTGCAGTCACGGCTAGCTATCCAATAGGAGAAGGAAAAGTTTATAAAGAAGGTATTTATGTTTATAGAACGAGTTTTCAGGATAATAAGTTAAGGTCTTTTATAATGGAATTGGATATGTCAAAAATTTTGGATTATTTAAAAAATAAATAAAAAAGTCAAAGGAGGACGAATGATTAATTTAAAATTGCCGGATGGAAGTTCCATGAAAGTTGAAAAAGGAGTTTCTGTTTTAGATTTTGCTAAAAAAATAAGCAATTCTCTCGCGAGAGATGCTATATGTGCCAGTATAGATGGTGAACTAGTGGATTTAAGTTTTAAAATAGAAAAAGATTGTTCTATTGAAATTGTTACAAAGGATGATGAGCGTGCTCTCGAAGTATTAAGACATACTGCTTCTCATGTTATGGCTCAGGCTGTAAAAAGGCTTTATGATGATGTAAAGATTGCAATTGGGCCAGCAATAGAGGATGGCTTCTATTATGATTTTGATATGTCCAAAAGGTTAAGCGATGACGAGCTTGTTGATATTGAAAAGGAAATGAAAAATATTATAAAGGAAGATTTGATAATAGAGAGAAAAGAACTGAATAAGGATAAAGCAAAAAAGCTTTTTAAAAAGAGAAACGAATCTTATAAAATTGAATTAGTTGATGATATTGAAAAAGATGTGGTTAGTGTATACAGCCAGGGAGAATTCATCGATTTATGTAGAGGTCCCCATCTGGAAAGAACTTCAAAGTTAAATCATTATAAGCTAATGAATGTAGCAGGTGCATACTGGAGAGGCGATGAAAATAATAAAATGCTCCAGAGAATTTATGGAACAGCCTTCTTTAAAAAGAAAAATTTACAAAAATATCTTGAAACTATAAAAGAAGCAAAAAAGAGAGATCATAGAAAAATTGGGAAACAGATGGATCTTTTTTCAATACATCCTGAATACGGACCCGGACTAATTTACTGGCATTCAACAGGTGCTTTTATAAGAAAACAGCTCGAGGATTTTATGACAGATAACCTTATTGAAAGAGGGTACTCATTAGTTAATACTCCTCATATAGGAAAGAAAGAGCTCTGGGAGACTTCAGGACACTGGAAAAATTTTAGAGAAGATATGTATAATCCTATGGATATTGATGATGATAAATATTGTTTAAAACCTATGAACTGTCCTTTTCATATATTAATATATGGAAATGATAAAAAAAGCTATCGCGATTTGCCAATAAGAATGGCAGAATTTGGAACTGTTTATAGATATGAAAGATCCGGGACTCTTCATGGGCTTACAAGGGTTAGAGGGTTTACCCAGGATGATGCTCATGTGTTTTGTACTCCTGATCAGCTTGAGGATGAGGTGTTAGAGCTGATAGATTTTTCTTTAATGGTTCTGGATACTTTTGGATTTGAGTACCATGTATTTTTAGGGACAAAACCGGAG
>CAZMFS010000235.1:0-3828 GCA_964565585.1 uncultured bacterium | reverse complement strand
TTATTTTATTAACTTTCTTCATTAATTTAAAGTCAGGTTTTTTCAATGTTTATCCTCTCTATAACTTGATTAAAAACTTCATTTATATTTTTTGATGCATCAATATGAATTAGTATTTCCTCTTGTTCATAGTGTTTTACCAGTGGATGAGTATTTTCAGTATAGACCTTTAATCTCTTCTTAATTGCTTCTGGAGAATCATCATTTCTTCTTATTAATTCATTCTTACAGTTATCGCATAACTTATCCTCTTTAGGTGGATTATACTTTAAATTATAAAATTTCTTGCAATTCGGACAGTATAATCTATTACTCAATCTCTTTATTATGTTCTTTTCATCCAGGTCAAAATACAGCACATAATCTATTTTTATGTCTTCTTCCAGAGATTCAGCCTGGTTTAAATTTCTGGGAAATCCATCAAGTACTATACCTTTTTTACTGTCTAATTCATTTAGCCACTTTTTTATAATTTTTGTAACAATGGGATCCGGTGCCAGTGCTCCCTTGTTAACATATTCTTCTACTTTTTTTCCAAGTTTTGTATTCTTTTTAATCTCCTGTCTCAACACCTCTCCTGTAGAGATGTGATCAAAACCGTAATTTTTTCTTAATAGTTCCGCCTGAGTACCTTTTCCGGCACCAGGAGGACCCAAAAAAACAAGCTTCATTTTATCTCCTTGCGCTACCTAATCTTCCTTTTTTTGTAAATCCATCATAGTGTCTCATCAGTAGGTGTGATTCAATTTTCTTAACAGTATCCAGGCCAACACCAACTGAAATTAATACAGATGTTCCTCCAAAAGCAAACGGAATATTTAATTGCTGAGATAATATAATAGGCAATATAGCAATAAATGCTAAAAATAATGCTCCCGGAAGCGCTATTCTGTTTAAAATATAATTTATATGATCGGAGGTTGCTTTTCCAGGTCTAACACCGGGAATAAACCCTCCACTTTTTTTCAAATTATCTGCAACATCTCTGGGATTCATGGTTATTGCAGTATAGAAATATGTAAAAAATACTATCAATGTTATATAAACTAAAATATAAAGTGTGGATCCAGGTTGAAACCAAACAGCAAGTTTAGCAAAGAAACTATTTTGATTCCCGCCGGCAAACTGTGCAAGTGTTCCTGGAAACATCAAAATTGAAGAAGCAAAAATAATTGGGATAACACCTGCCTGATTTACCCTTAAAGGTAAATACGTTGACTGTCCCATAGTCATCTTTCTACCTACAACTCTTTTTGGATATCTAACCGGGATCTTTCTCTGTCCTTCCTGTATTAGAACTACAAACAATACCACTCCTACCATCATTGCTACAATAAACAATAGCTGTAAAATATTCATTTGATGTAGAACAAAAACCTGTCTGTATGTTTCTATAACAGCATTAGGCAATCTCGCTACAATTCCAGCAAATATAATCATTGATACACCATTTCCAATACCTTTTTTGGATATTCTTTCTCCTAACCATAATAAAAACATGGTTCCTGCTGTCATTGTAAGCATTGTTTGGATTATAAATCCCCAGCCGTAATTTGGAACAAAACCCTGGGAGTTTAACCATTTTGTTAAGGCAAACGACTGGACCAGAGTTATAACAACTGTTGCATATCTTGTGTATTGATTGATCTTCTTTCTTCCAAGCTCTCCTTCTTTACTTAATTTTTCAAGAGCTGGTATTACTGCAGTTAACAGCTGAAATATAATTGATGCACTAATGTAAGGCATTATACCTAAAGCCAAAACTGTTGCTCTTCTTAATGCTCCCCCTGCAAAAACATCCAGTAATCCCAAAAAGTTATTGGAAGCCTGTTTTGCAAAATAGGATGCTAGCTTTGCACTATCAATACCGGGTACAGGAACATGTGCAACTAATCTAAAAACAAAGAGTACTCCTAAGGTGAAAAATATCTTTTTTCTTAACTCTTCAATTTTAAATATGTTCCTAATTTTTGATATCATGTTATCACCTTAACATTTCCACCAGCTTCTTCTATTTTTTCTTTAGCACTTTTTGAAAATTTATGAGCTTCTACAGTTATTGCTTCTTTTATATCCCCATCTCCAAGTACTTTTATGCGTTTTGCATCCTTATCAACATAAGAACTTTTTCTTATATCTTCTATAGATATATCTTCTTTATTCAATTTAACTAACTGATAAAGATTTATTATATCGTATTCCTTACTAAAAGGATTATTAAACCCTCTTTTAGGTATCCTTTTAAATAACGGTGTTTGACCACCTTCAAAACCAAATCTTCTGGAGTAACCGCTTCTTGATTTCTGCCCGTTGTCGCCTCTACCTGCTGTTACACCTGAACCAGAAGCATTACCTCTTCCTATCCTTTTCTTTTTTGATTTTGACCCTTTAGGAGGGTGTAAATTATTTAATCTTGTTGGCATAATTCCTCCTTCTCTTATTTAATTTCTTCAACTTCTATTAGATGTTGAACTCTGTTAATCATTCCTCTAACAGATTTTCTATCCTCTAATACATTGGATTTGTTTGTTTTATTTAGACCCAATGCTTTAACAGTATCTCTTTCACGTTTTGTTTCACCAATAATACTTTTCTTAAGAGTAATTTTTAATTTTGCCATTTTACTCACCTCTATTTCTAATTTATTTCTCTTCCAATATTTCTTCTACTTTTTTCCCTCTTTTTGCTGCAACTTCCTCAGGTGTCATAACTTTAAGAAGACCATCAACAGTTGCTTTTAAAATATTGTGAGGATTATTAGATCTTAAGCTTTTTGCATAAACGTCCTTAAAACCTGCTAGTTCTAAAACCGGTCTTGCTGCACCACCTGCTATAATACCTGTACCAGGTTTAGCAGGTTTCAATAATATTCTGGCCCCGCATTTTTCTCCCACAACACTGTGCCATAAAGTTCTATCTTCTTTAAGATATACTCTTATAAGATTTTTCTTTGCTTTTTTTATTCCTTTTCTGATTGCTGCGGGAACTTCCTTAGCTTTTCCTAGACCAATTCCAACTATACCTTTTCTATTACCTACAGCCACAAGAGCATTGAAACCGAAATTTCTTCCACCTTTTACAACTTTAACTGTTCTTCCAATATCTACTACTGAATCATCAAGTTCCAAATCTTTTATGGTTTTAGGTTTATAAAGTAATCTTTTATTTGTCTTCAATCTAGCCCTCCTTCTTAAAATTTTAACCCGTTATCTCTAGCAGCATCTGCCAGCGAAGCAACTCTTCCGTGATATTTGAAGCCGCCCTTATCAAACACAACCTCTTCAATCTTCTTCTTTTTAGCTTTTTCAGCAATCATTTTACCTACTTTTTCAGCAGCTTCCTTATTTGAAGTATTATCAACTGAATCTCTGATTTCTGATTTTAAAGTTGAAGCCGATGCTATTGTTTCTTCGTTTATATCATCGATTAATTGAGCATAAATGTGCTTATTGCTCTTATATACCGACAATCTTGGTTTATATGGTGTTCCTATTATGTTCTTTCTTACTCTTCTATGTCTTCTTTTTCTATCTTTAACCTTTTTCTTTGTTCTTCTACTCACTTTTTTCATTATTATCACCTCATCTATACAGTCTTACCAACTTTAGTATGAATAATTTCATCTTCATACTTTATACCGCTGATTTCATTTGTCTTTCCAGATTCATATACAGTAGGTTCTCTAAAAGATCTAATTCTAGCTGCTTCAAGACCAACCTTTTCTTTATCTACTCCTTTTACTGTAACTTTTGTATCATCTTCTATCTCAATATCGATATCCTTTGGTGGCTGGTATTCTATTGGATGTGAATATCCAAGTTCGAACGT
>CAZMFS010000234.1:0-3856 GCA_964565585.1 uncultured bacterium | reverse complement strand
AACAATACTTACCCTGCAGACTTTATATATATCAACCTCATGATAGAATCCAATGTAATACATAGTGCATATGAAAATGATGTTAAAAAGCTTCTATTTTTAGGAAGCTCGTGCATATATCCCAAACATGCCCCCCAGCCTATGAAAGAAGAGCATCTACTGACCGGCAAGCTGGAGCCTACCAACGAAGCATATGCAGTTGCTAAAATTACGGGTATTAAATTATGTCATCACTATAATAAACAGTACGGTACAAATTTTATATCGGCAATGCCTACAAATCTATACGGTCCAAAAGATAATTTCGATCTTGAAACATCCCATGTATTACCCGCACTAATACGAAAGTTTCATGAAGCAAAAATAAATGATCAAGATAGTGTAACTATTTGGGGGACAGGCAGTCCAAAAAGAGAATTTTTATATGTAGACGATTTAGCCGATGCTCTACACTTTTTGATGAATAATTATGATGAAAATCAGTTTGTAAATATAGGAGTAGGAAAAGATATATCAATAATTGACTTGGCTGAACTAATTAAAGATGTGGTCGGATTTGAAGGAAAAATAGTAAAAGATACATCCAAACCTGATGGTACGCCTAGGAAACTTCTAGATGTTTCTAAGCTTCATTCAGCAGGATGGAAGCATAGAACGGGTTTAAGAGAGGGGATTGAGAAAACCTATAAATGGTTTGTAAAAAATTATAAGGATATAAGGAAATAATAATGAATGGAAAACCTTTAGTATCTATTATTACTGTAAGCTATAATAGCGAAGAGTTTATAGTTGATACAATTCAATCTGTTTTAGATCAAACTTATACAAACATCGAACATGTCATTGTAGATGGTAATTCTTCTGATAATACAGTAAATATTATTAAAAAATTTGAAGCAAAATACTTAAATAATGATAAAAAAATAAATTGGATTAGTGAAAATGATGAGGGGATATACAATGCTATGAACAAAGGTGTTAGTTTAGCAAAAGGTGAAATAATAGGGTTCTTAAATTCAGATGATTTTTTATATGATAAAAAGGTTATAAGTAGAATTGTAAATGAATTTATAAATAATGATGAAATAGAAGGTATTTATGGTTCATTAATTTATACAAAACAATACAATTTAAATCATATTACAAAAATTTCTGATTTTAAAAATTCGTTTAAACTTATGAACAAATTTATGTTTGGATGGCACCCACCTCATTTAACATTTTATGTAAAAAAAGATGTCTATGAAAAATATGGATATTTTGATACTTCATTTGATATCGCAGCTGATTTAGAAATTATGGCTAGATTTATTGAAAAATACAAAATTAAATTGTCTTATATTCCCAAATATTTGGTTGTTATGAGAGAGGGCGGTATAAGTAATAATAGTATTAAAAATTTTTTTAAAATCAATTTGCCTGAAAGTTACAATGCTCTAAAAAGCAATGATATATTTCCATACTTTATATTTTTAAGGCCTATAAGGAAAATTTATCGAAAAATAAAAGCAAAGATATTTAATTTTTTTGGTATTAATTTAAAAAGTTAATAAAATAATATTTAAGGATTTATGATGAAACTAAGAAAAGTTTTAATAACTGATTCTAACCATAGAAAAGCACTTGCAGCTGTTAGAAATCTGGGATCTAAAAATAACTATTCAGTTATCTGTGGGGCAGTAACCACATTTGCTATTTCTAGATTTAGTAAATACTGTGATGAGTTTGTGAAATATCCAGATCCGGAGAAAAAACCACAACAATTTATCGATTATATTTATGATATTGCTAAAAAAACAAACTTAGATTTGATAATTCCAATGGAAGATATAACGGTTGAACTGTTTTCACAGAATATGAAATTATTTAAAAATATCACCCAGATTCCTGTTCCCGAATATTCTACTTATTTAAAAGCTAGGGATAAGGAAAAAACCATTAAAATAGCAGAGAAAAATAATATTTTAGTTCCTAAAACATTTTTTACTGAACATTTTTCTAAGATTAATGATTTGATAATTGAAAATTATCCTGTGGTTATAAAACCAAGAATTAGCTCTGGGTCAAGAGGAATTCATTATATTAAAAGTAAAAATGAGTTAGAAGAAAAGTATCTTAAAGTTAGCAAGGAATATACAAATCCGATGATTCAGGAATATATTCCTCAATATGGGAAAAAATATCAGGTATTAATTTTAATGAATGATAAAAATGAGGTCAAAGCTTTGTGTACCCAGGAATTAATTCGCCAATTTCCTGTTAATGGTGGCCCAGGTACATTATATAAAACAATAAGTAATAAAAAAATTGAGAATCTATCGATAAAATTATTAAAAAAAATTGACTGGTTTGGTATAGCATGTGTTGAATTTATTGAAAATCCAATTACAAATGAGCCAGTATTAATGGAAATAAATCCGAGATTTTGGGGTACTTTAAATTTATCTATTAAAGCGGGAATTGAATTTCCTTATTTGTTGAGTGAAATGACTTTAAGTGAAATGTCCGAATCCCAAAAAGATTATCCCAAAAATAGTTACTGCCAGTGGTTGTTACCAGGGGATTTACTGAATTTTATTTTTAATAAAAATAGATTAAAACAAAAAATTCCATATTTTTTTAATAAACCTAAAAATTTTTATGATACACATTATGATAAAGAAGATAAAAAACCATTTTTTATGCATTTGCTTTTTCTATTTTTTAATATTTTTAAGATTAAAAATCTTAAAAATATTTTCAAAAGGGGATAATTTCTGTTGACTTCTATAATATTAACAATATAATAGTTGATGAGTTGGTAAACAATAAATGTTTAGGAAGTAAACATGAGAAAAGATAGTTATTTTTCTTTAACCAAAAAATCAAGAAAACTGTTTTTGTTAAATGAAATATTTATAAATAATAGTATTACACAGGCAAAAATATCAGATAAAATAAATACAACGCGGGGTATGGTTAACAAATACTTGAAAGAACTAGTAAGAGATAATTTTGTAATTAAGGACCAATATAATTATAAAATTACGAAAAAAGGGAAATTATATTTATCTAATAATATAAACGACCTTTATATAGAATATGACAATTTTAAGGACAAAATTAATAATTTGATAAACAGGGTTAAAGACGTTCACTTTAAAGAGTATAATTTTGGAGTATTAAAATCGATTGAAGGTGTGATTCCATTTATTGCAAAAAAGTATAAGTTTGATCAAAAATATGGGTTCAAATTTAATTTATATTATTATGATACTGGGTTACAGTTAATAGATAATCTTGAAGTAGAAAAACTGGATTTTGGTGTTTTAGGAGTAATTCCAGCATTTTATAAAAAATCTTTAGGATCCAAGATTTCTATAGATTTTAAAATTAACGGTGGCAAACATTCTCTTTTATATAAAAATAAATATAAAAACATTGAAGATTTGGAAGGGCAGAAAATATTACTTCTTGAAAAAAATGATTCAGTATCAGGTACATTATTGAAAGATATTGAACGGGAAAAAAATATTAGTTTTCAAAAAATAGATTTAAATGATATAAATTGTAAAATAGAAGACTTAATTAATAATGATATTTTTGAAAAAGCTGAGGGAGTTCTTATATGGGAACCATATATTTCATTTATTAAAAACAAAAATCAGGATATAAAAATTTACAACATCGATAAAGATTACATTTCTAATGTGTGTATATCTTCACTTAAAAATGAAAGAGATAAAATTAAGGTAATAGAAAAAATATTTGAGGAGAGTATTAAGTATATTAGTAGAAATGATATATCTAATGAGATTGAAAAAGTATTTAATGTTGGAGAAAATTATATAAATAACAATTTAACAGATTTAAGTTT